>NZ_JBFAHB010000024.1:0-102659 GCF_040653975.1 Kribbella sp. NPDC050820 | reverse complement strand
ATCTCCCACCCCCCCCACACGACAAAATCCCTATTGTCCCAATCGCCCCCCCCCCCCCCCTCACGTTGACGGGCGGGGTTGGTTTCCCCCGCGGGCCGCTTCGAAGCTGTGGTGGGGTCAGCCGGTGAAGGGTTCGGCGGCGACGATCTCGACGGTCACGTCCTTGCCGTTCGGGGCCTCGTAGGTGGCCTTGTCGCCCTTCTTCTTCCCCAGAATCGCGGATCCCAGCGGGGACTGCGGCGAGTAGACGTCGATGTCGACCGACGCATCCAGGGCCAGCAGTTCGCGGGAGCCGAGCAGGAACGTCTCGACGTCGTCGTCACCGGCGAACTTGATCGAGACCTTCATCCCCGGCCCGATCTTCGCGCCGGCCTTCGGGGTCTCGCCGACCCGGGCCCGGCGCAGCATGTCCTCCAGCTGCCGGATCCGCGCCTCGATCTTGCCCTGCTCGTCCTTTGCGGCGTGGTAACCGCCGTTCTCCTTGAGGTCGCCCTCGTCCCTGGCCTCGCTGATGCGCTGTGTGATCTCGGCACGGGCCGGGCCCTTGAGGTGCTCGAGCTCGGACTTCAGCTGGTCGTAACCGTCCTGCGTCAGCCAGACAACGCTGTCCTCTTCGATCCTCTGCGTCACGGGCTGCTCCTTGTGTCGGTGGGATGGGCAGAAATGCTTCTGGCCGCCGTCGTCGACGGCGACCAATCCACTGAGCGTAGCAAGTTACGGCGCGGAACCCCACAGTTCTTTGCGGCCTCAACCGCTGGGAAATCACTTACCAAATGGTCTATCCCACATCGTGAACACTTCCGGCGGCAACCGATTGCCGTCGGCCCCGGCTTCACGTCTGACCTGGGCGTTTTCCCCGGTACGGCGTAGTCTTTGCCGGCCTGGCTGCACCCGGCAGGCAGGTAGGTGGGGGATGGACATGGATGTGGAGCCGGTCGGCGTCGAGCCGGTGAACCGGAAGCGGGGGCGGGGGCCGCTGCTGTGGATCGCGGGCGTCGTCGTGCTCGCGGTCGTGGCGGCAGCGGTGATCTGGGGTGTCGTGGGGCGGCAGGACGCCGGTGGAGAGGCCAGCGCGGCGGCAGGCACGCCGACCGTGACAACGTCCGAACCCTCGGACGAGGAACGGATGCTGGCCGGCATCGACGCGGTCCTGAAGGCACGCGCGTCGGCGGTGCTCTCCGGCCGCCTGCCGCAGTACCTCCAGGCTGTCGACCCGAAGAACCGGAAGTTGCGGCAGAGTCACCAGCAGGTGTTCGCCAACCTGCGGATGATCGGCGTTCGTCACCTCAGCTTCCAGCGGGACGCCAGATGGGCTCCGGAGCCGCGGGCGCAGCACGGCCCGAGCGCCCGGACAGTCCGTGTCCTCATGCTGGTGCAGATCGCCGGCATCGACTCGTCTCCGCGCGCGGTCTCGCTCGGCCACACCTTCGCCGAACGTGGCGGCCAGTGGCTGTTGGTGGCCGACGACGACCTTGGCATCGAGAGCGAACTCAGCGGCGGCTACCGCGAACCCTGGGACCTCGGCGCTATCGCGGTCGCCCGGAAGCCCGGCGTACTGGTCATCGTCCCGGCGGCCGAACGCCGCAACGGTGAACGGCTGGCGAGAGAGTCACAAGCGGCCATGCCGGGGGTGCGTTCCGTCACCCGGCGCGCACCGGCGGGGATTTTGGTGATCGCGCTGGCCGACCGTCAGTCGATGGATCCCGGGTGGCGGACCGGCGGGCATCCTGCTGCTGCCGTCGCCGCGCACAACTTCAGCCCGGCGAATCCGGAGGCCACCGAGTTCATGGTCACCGGCAGCCGCGTGGTGATCAACCCCGGCGAACGCCGCGAGGCCGACCGGTTGCTGCTCGCCCACGAGTTCACGCACGCGGCGATGGCGTCGCTCGGGAACGGTGCGCCGACCTGGCTGGTGGAAGGGTACGCAGAGTACGGCGAGCTACGACTCGCCGAGCGGAGCGGCTACCGGCGAGGGGTCGACGCTCACCGCCGCGAGTTGCTGCGCGAGGAGATACCCCGGCGCACGGTCCTCCCGATCGACGGCGTCTTCCACGGCGAGTACGACGAGAACAGCTACGGGGTGAGCTGGATCATCGTCGAGTACCTGGCGGAGAAGTACGGCCTGGCCACCGTCAACGCCTTGTATGCCGACCTCGCTCGCGGCGACGACGATCCGGCCGTCCGCGAGCAGGTGATCCGGAAGCACCTGAAGGTCACCGAGGCCGCCCTCGTCGCAGCCCTCAAGAAGTACGACGGCCCGGCCTGACACTCGCCCTCACGAAGTACGCCGGGCCGGTGCTGGCCCGGCTTCTGGCTCACTGGGGGCGGGGGTTGTCGGGGGTGGTGCAGCCGATGAGGACTACTGAGGTGGCTGCGCGTTGGGTGGTCAGGGTGGCCGGGAGGGTTTGCTTGCGGGGGGAGTCGGCGGGGACTGTGACGGTCAGTTCGCCGACGATGGAGAAGTCGGCGGCCTTGGCTTGCAGGCGGCAGGTGGCTTCCGTGGACTCGGTGCGGTCGACCTGAATCGTCGCCTTCGCGGAGGTCGGTGAGGTGATCTCGAAGCCGAGCAGGCGGGAGGTCACGGGTGGGGTCGACTGTACGAACGCCGCCCAGATGAGCCAGGTCAGGCCGATCGCGGCGATCACGGCGGCCACGCCGATCACCACCGGTTTCTTCGACCGCCCGCTCCGCCCGTACCTCGCATCCAGGTCGTCGCCCGCTGCGCTCATCTTCGATGCGGCCGACCCGGCCGCTGCCCCGTTGCTCACCCCTCCGGCCGAGGTTGGAGTCGAGCCAGACCCACTCCCGGTGGCTGAGGGGGGCGCTTCGGGTGTGGGTGGGGTGGGGGTGGTGGGGTCGGGGGGTGTTGGGTCGGTCACGGGTTATCCAGGGGTCGGTCGTGGGGGTGGGGTGGGGTTGGAGGACCATTGTGTCTTGTGAGTGGAGAGCTTCGGTTGCTGCATGTGCATGCCCACCCAGATGACGAGTCGAGCAAGGGGGCCGCTTCGACGGCTCGGTACGTGGCGGAAGGCGTGGAGGTCCTGGTCGCCACGTGTACCGGCGGCGAACGTGGATCGATCCTGAATCCGAAGATGGACCGGCCGGAGGTGCTGGAGAACATCACCGAGATCCGCCGCCGGGAGATGGACGCGGCCCGGGCAATCCTCGGCATCCGGCAGGAGTGGCTGGGCTGGGTGGACTCCGGCTTCCCGGAGGGCGACCCGCTGCCGCCGCTGCCGGAGGGCTGCTTCGCCGCGCGCAAGGTGGAGGACGCGGCCGCGCCGCTGGTGAAGCTGATCCGCGAGTTCCGCCCGCAGGTCGTCACGACGTACGACGAGAACGGCGGCTACCCGCACCCGGACCACGTGATGTGCCACCAGATCACCGTCGCCGCGTTCGAGGCGGCCGGCGACAAGGACGCCTACCCGGAGCTCGGCGAGCCGTGGCAGCCGCTGAAGCTGTACTACCACCACACGTTCCACTACGAGCGGATGAAGGCGTTGCACGACGGGATGGTCGCGCGCGGCCTGGAGTCGCCGTACGCCGAGCGCCTCAAGGACTGGAAGCCTGACCCGGAGAACGAGCGCCGGATCACCACCCGGGTCGAGTGCGCGGAGTACTTCGCCGTCCGGGACAAGGCGCTGCTCGCCCACGCCACCCAGATCGACCCGGACGGCGCGTGGTTCGCCGTACCGCTGGAGGTGCACCAGGAGGCGTGGCCGACCGAGGACTACGAGCTGGCCCGGAGCCTGATCGACTCCGAACTTCCCGAAGACGACCTGTTCGCGGGGCTGCGCTGACGGCGGGCGTAGACAGTGAGAGACTGGTGGCGTGACAGCGATGACTTTCCTTCCGGCGGCCGAGATCGATCCGAACTCGGTGCGCCCCGGCTGGGTCGCGCTGCTGATCGTGCTCGCGCTCGGTGCCGCCACGGCGCTGCTGGTGCGCAACATGGGCAAGCAGTTGAAGAAGATCGACTTCGACCGCGATTTTGCGCGCGACCAAGCACCGTCCGACGGCCCAGTGAGCACGGACAGCTCAGCGGCCCCGGCCGGCGATGCCGAGCCGACGGAACCGACGGCGGCGACGAAGCCGTCGACGGACAGTGACAGCAACGCGCACTCGAAGCCCTGAAGCAGCACTCGAGCAGCGCTGAGCCGGCGCTGAATCGACCCTGAGTCCGCACCGCTCCATCACGAGATGGTGTCGGACTGGGCAGCCCACCTTCGGCTGACCCTATAGTGACTCGCGTGCTGAATCGTGCCGAGGGCGGGGACGCCTTGTGACCGCGACCCGCTCTGCCCGGCACCGCATGCCCGGCCGGCTGCTCATGGGTGGCGCGAGCGCTGTTCTGGTGGCCTCGTTCGCATTGGTGGTTGCCCTGTACGCGGCCGGCAGCGAACCGCGGGACGTCGGCGGCATCGGTGGTCCCGGCCAGCTCGTCAACTGGCTGCTGCCGCTGCTGCGACTGGTCTCCACGCTCGCGACCGTCGGATGTGCGGGTGCTCTGCTGGCGGCCGTCATACTGCTCCGGATCGAGGGCGGATCGCTCGGTGTCCAAGGCCGCCGGGCGGTGCGGGACGCCAGCAACTCGGCGATCATCTGGGCGGGTACGGCGTTCGCCGGCGCGATCGTCACCGCCGCGATCCTGCTCGACACCCCGGTCGACCTGCTCCGGCTCCGGCTGGACGACGCGCTCGGCATCCCGGAGGTCAAGGCGCTGCTGATCACCGGCATCCTCGTGGTGGCGCTGGCGGTCGGCGTCCGCCGCGTCCAGACCTCGGCAGCGGCCGGTCTCGGCGTGGTCGTCGCGATCATGGCGCTCGTCCCGAACGCGGTCACGGCGTACCCGAGAAACGAGTCGTACGTCGTCATCGCCGGAGCGGCCCTGGCCATCCACGTCATCGCCGCGACGAGCTGGATCGGCGGACTCGCCGGCCTGGTCCGCTACGGCCGGGCCAGCCGCGGCGGACTGTCGCTCGTGCTCGAGCGGTTCAACCAGGTGGCGCTGATCTCGTCGATCGCCGTACTCCTGAGTGGCCTGCTCAGCGGCGCCGGCCGGCTCGCGGCGAAGGGCGGCGGCTGGGAGTCGGTGCCCGACGCCCTCACCGAGGACTCGTACGGCGCCCTGCTGCTGGCGAAGGTCGCCGCCTTCCTGATCCTGATCATCGCCAGCGCGGTCCGCCGCAGCCGGGCGCACGACAACCTGCTCGAGCGCGGCCACCCGTTCTGGCGGGTGGTCGGCTTCGAGCTCGTGATCATGGCCCTCACCCTGGGCCTGTCGGTAGCCCTCTCCCAGACCGTCTAGCGGATCGCGTAGCGCTGAAGGAAGAGCGCCTCGGTCAGTGCCATCGCCGCGATCTCGTTCGGGTCGACGCTTTCGTTCGGCGCGTGGATGAGGGCCATCGGCTCCTCCACGCCGATCATGACGATTTCGGCCTCGGGATAGGTGTCCGCGAACACGTTGCACAGCGGGATGGACCCGCCCTGGCCCAGCGTGGTCATCGGCGTTCCGTACGCGTCCTGCATCGCCGACGCCATCGCACGGTAGGCCGGCCCGTCGATCTCGGCCTTGAACGGGGCCCCTTCCGCCTCGATCCGGGTGCCGACGTGGACACCCAAGGGGGCGGCTGCCTGAAGCTGGTCGATCAGGCTGGTCGCGGCATCGTCCGGGCTCACCCCTGGCGGTATCCGCAGGTTCAGCCGCGCCGCCGTCTTCGGTACGATCGCGGCCGCCGACCCGACGACCGGTGGGCAGTCGATGCCCAGGACGGTCACCGCCGGACGCGCCCACAGCATGTCCGAGACAGTGCCGCTGCCCGACAGGGAGACGCCGTCCATCACCATCGCGTCCCGGCGGAACTGGTCGGACGGATACGGCTCGCCCGACCAGGTCTGGCTGCTGTCGAGCCCTTTGATCGTGGTGTTGCCCTGCTCGTCGCGCAGGCCGGCCAGCATCGCGATCAGCGCCGCGAGTGCGTCCGGCGCTGCACCACCGAACATGCCGGAGTGCAGTTCGGAGCTGAGCGCCTCCACTGTCACCACGACGTTCACCATGCCGCGCAGGCTCACTGTGGCCGCGGGCCGGCCGACGGCCGCATTGCCGGTGTCACAGACCAGAATCGCGTCCGCGCGGAGCAGCTCGGCGTGGTCCGGCACGAACGACTCGAGGCCGCCGGTCCCTTGTTCCTCGGACCCTTCGACCACGAGCTTCAGGTTCACCGGCACCTCGTCACCGAGCGCACGAAGCGCGGCGAGGTGCATGACGATGTTGCCCTTGCAGTCTGCGGTCCCGCGGCCGAACCAGCGGCCGTCCTGCTCGGTCAGCTCGAACGGCGGCGTGCGCCAGGCAGCCTCGTCGAGTGGTGGCTGGACGTCGTAGTGGGCGTACAGCAGCACTGTCGGAGCACTCGGGTCAGAGCACGGCCGGGCCCCGACCACAGCGCGACTGCCGTCGGCCGTCTCGCGCAGCGCCGCGTCGGAGAAACCCAGCTCCCTGAACTTGTCCAGCACCCAGGTCGCGGCGCGCTCGCACTCCTCGGGCGGGAACTGGCGCGGGTCCGCGACGGACCTGATCGCGACGAGCTCGGTGAGCTCGGCCCGCGCCTGCGGCATCAGCTCCGCGATTCGGGTTCGCAGTTCCACGGTCACTCACCCCGCGACGTCGTCGGTCTTGAGATCGTTGACGAACTCCTGGAACTCCTGCAGTTCCTCCGGGCAGTAGATCTCGATGATCAGCAGCTGGCCCTGGACGACCCGGCTGTCCGCGATCACGGGCCGGAGCCCCGGCCCGGCCGCGCCGTTGGACAGCAGCGACAGGAGGATTCCCTTGCTGAGCGCGTCGTTCGGGTTGCTGCAGGTCGCGCCGCCCTCGGTGCCGAGAACGTAGACGAGCTGGTCGCGCGTCGGAGTCCGCTCCACCCCCTCGGCCTTCAGTGCCGCGATGAGCTGGTCGGCCTTCTGCTCCGCCTCCCGGGTGTACTTCGTGTTGCTGTAGGCGATCCAGCCGATGACCAGCAGGACCACGAGGACCACTGCGACGACGATGTAGATCGTCTTGCGTTCGCGGCCGGTCTGGGTCTCCGCCGAGGTGCTCATGACTCCGTCACCTCCGTGGACTCCGGCTGCTTCCACGTCGGCTTCCGCAGCTTGAGGAACAGGTACGGCACCAGCAGGCCGAGGCCGAGCGCGCCGACGGCGACGAACACGACGTACAGGAGCGAGTTGCCGGACTCGAACTGCGACGGCGGGACGAACCCGACCAAGAGTGCGGCCAGCGAGGCGGCGAAGCCCACACCGCACATCCCGATGAGCATGGGTGCTCGGTAACCCCGCGGGTGGTCGGGCTGCTTGCGCCGGAGCTGGATCGCGGCGACGAACATCAGCAGGTACATGATCAGGTACACCTGCGTGGTGATCACCGAGAAGATCCAGTACGCGCTCGAGACGTCGGGGATGAAGGCGTAGAGCAGTGCGATCACGGTGGTGATCGCGCCCTGGACGACGAGGATGTTCTGCTGCACACCGTTCTTGTTGAGCTTCTGCAGGTACGGCGGCAGGTAGCCCTCCTGCCGGGAGATCAGCAGCAGGCCCTTGGACGGGCCGGCCAGCCAGGTCAGCATGCCGCCGAGCGATGCGGTCACCAGCATGATGCCGACGATCGGCGTCAGCCACTGCCAGCCGAAGTTCGCGAAGACCGCGTCGAAGGCCTGCATCACGCCGGCGGTCAGGGACAGTTGCTCGGCCGGGACGATCCAGCTGATCGCCAGCGCGGGCAGGATGAAGATCGCGAGCACCAGGCCCATCGCGAGGAAGATCGCCTTCGGGAACTCCGTAGCCGGCTTCCGCAGGGACGACACGTGGACTGCGTTCATCTCCATGCCGGAGTAGGACAGGAAGTTGTTCACGATCAGCACGAGGCTCGCGAGCCCTGCCCAGGCCGGGAAGATGTTGTCGGCGGTCATCGGCGCAGCGGACTCGTTGCCCTGGCCAAGGAAAACGATGCCGAGGGTGACCAGGACGGTGCCCGGGACCAGGGTCCCGATGATCAGGCCGCCGCTGGCCAGGCCGGCCACGCCCTTCGTACCCCGGGACGAGACCCAGACACCGGTCCAGTAGGTGACCATGATCACCGCCGCGGTCCAGACGCCGCTGCTGGCCAGGTCGGGGTTGAACACGTACGCGAGGGTGCTCGCGACGAACCCGAGGAGGCTCGGGTAGTAGAAGATCGTCATCGCGAACTGGCACCAGACCGCCAGGAATCCCAGCGGTTTGGACAGGCCTTCGGAGACCCATCGGTAGACGCCACCGGTCCACCCGGACGCCAGCTCCGCGGACACGAGCGACGTGGGCAGCAGGAACACGAGGGCGGGGAGCAGGTACAGGAAGACACAGGCCAGGCCGTAGACGGCCATGGTCGGTGCGGCTCTCAGGCTGGCGACCGAACTGGTCGTCATCATCGCCAGCGCGACCCAGGAGATCCACGCGGTGGCGGGGACCTTTGCCTTGGCAGTTTCGGCTGCCGCGGGCGGCACGACCGGGACGTCTGCCGAGCTCATGGCAACCACACTCGAACTGATCGAACACCAACCATCATCGTCCCCCTCGGTCACGATGCAGCGCTGGTACTGGTCACAGGCTAGGAACCAGCGGTCACAGGCGGTTCATCCGCTGCGGATGAGAATGAGACGGGCTGTCTCACTCGTGAAGCTGCTACTCGACGACCCGGAGGTGGTGGTCGGTGTTGTTGAACCGCCGTCCGGCGTCCTGGGTGACTGTCACGATGTCCTCGATCCGGACCCCGAAGCGGCCGGCGAGATAGATCCCGGGCTCGATGGAGAAGCACATGCCCGGCTCGAGCGGCTGCTCCTCACCCTCGATCATGTACGGCGGCTCGTGGGTGGTGACTCCGATCCCATGGCCGGTGCGATGGATGAACTGTTCTCCGTAGCCGGCGTCGGTGATGACGGCCCGGGCAGCGCGGTCGATGTCCTGGCACGGCACCCCCGGCCGGACGGCCTCGAACCCCGCCTGCTGTGCGGCCCTGACGATGTCGTGCACCTTCTGTACTTCGGCGCTCGGTTCGCCGACGCAGACCGTCCGCGTGGTGTCGGAACCGTACCCGAACATCAGGCCGCCGAAGTCGAGCACGACCGCGTCTCCGGGCTGGATCACCCGCTCGCCTGCCTCATGGTGCGGATTGGCGCCGTTGGGACCGGAACCGACCACGGTGAAGTCGACCTGTTCGTGGCCGAACTCGCGCAGCAGCCGGGCCAGATCGGCCGCCACCTCGGTCTCGCGCCGGCCCGCGAAGCGGACCTGAACGATCTCCTGGTACGTCGCGTCCGCCGCCGCGCCCGCCGCGGCCAGCCGGCCGAGCTCGTTGGCGTCCTTGACCGCACGCATCATCGGCATGGCCTGGCTCAACGCGTGGTACGTCGTCTTCGGTCTCGCCCGCTGCAGCCCGAGCAGGTGCATGGCCCAGGCAGAGTCCGAGATCCCGAAGGAGCCGTCGGCCGCCAGCAGGCTCCCGGTCAGCGGGTAGGGGTCGGATCCGTCGGTCCAGTCGATCATGGTGAGGGCGCCGGCGCCTTCGGCCGACTCCGCGTCGGGTCGCTCGAGCGTCGGCACCACCAGCGTGGGCTCGCGATCGGCGGACAGCACCAGCATCGTGAGCCGCTCCGTGATCGCCGTCGGCTGGTAGCCGGTCAGCCAGACCAGGTCCGGTCCGGGCGCGACGATCACGCCGGCGAGTCCCACCCCGGCGGCGTCGTCCACCACCCGACGCATGCGTGCGGCGTAGTCGTCCCGGGTGAAGGGGATGGCTGTGCGTTCCGTGGACGTCGTCATGTCGCCACCTCCGGACATCCACGCTAGGACGGCCGGTCCGGGACCGGACTCATCCGGACGGGGTGAAACCGGGGTACGCGGCGGGATGTGTTGTAGTGGGGTGACACGGAACGCCCGCGCAGGTGATGGGAGACGGTCGTAGTGGTGAACCGCCTGGTGAACGCGACATCGCCGTACCTCCTGCAGCACAAGGACAATCCGGTGGCCTGGCGGGAGTGGTCGGACGCGGCGTTCGCGGAGGCGCGGGAGCGGGACGTGCCGGTGTTCCTGTCGGTCGGGTACTCGGCCTGTCACTGGTGTCACGTGATGGCGCACGAGTCGTTCGAGGACGAGGCGACGGCGGCGTACCTGAACGAGCACTTCGTCAGCATCAAGGTGGATCGTGAGGAGCGTCCGGACGTGGACGCGATCTACATGTCCGCGACGGTCGCGATGACCGGGCACGGCGGGTGGCCGATGTCGGTGTTCCTGACCCCGGACGCCGAGCCGTTCTTCTGCGGCACGTACTTCCCGGACGAGCCACGCAGCGGTATGGCGTCCTTCCGGCAGGTGCTCGAGTCACTCGTCGACGCCTGGCGGACCAAGCGCGACCAGATCGACGGGATCGGCCGGCGCGTGGTCGAGCAGCTCGGCGCCCAGCAGCATCAACCGGGCGAGACGATCGACCTCGACCGGGCCGCCGCGTTGCTGAAGATCGACTTCGATCCGGTGGATGCCGGGTTCGGGGCGGCGCCGAAGTTCCCGCCGTCGATGGTGCTCGACTTCCTGCTGCGCCACCACCGCCGGACCGGCTCCGAGGACGCGCTCGCGATGGTCGCGCAGACCTGCGGCCGGATGGCCCGCGGCGGCATGTACGACCAGCTCGCCGGCGGGTTCGCGCGGTACTCGGTCGACGGCCAGTGGATCGTGCCGCACTTCGAGAAGATGCTCTACGACAACGCCCTGCTGCTCGACGTCTACACATACTGGTGGACGATCGGCGCCGACCCGCTGGCCCGCCGGATCGCCGAGGAGACCGCCGGCTTCCTGCTCGCTGAGCTCCGCACCGACGAAGGCGGTTTCGCCTCGGCCCTGGACGCGGATACAGAAGGGGAAGAAGGCAAGTACTACGTCTGGACGCCGGAGCAACTTCATCAAGCCCTGCCTGACGACGACGCGAAGTGGGTCATCGACCTCTGCGACGTCACCGGCACCTTCGAGCACGGCTCCTCGGTCCTCCAACTCCGTCAGGACCCCGACGACCCCGACCGCTGGCACCGCATCCGCGCCACCCTGCGCGAGGCACGCAGCACCCGCACATACCCGGGCCGCGACGACAAGGTGGTCGCCGCCTGGAACGGCCTCGCGATCACCGCGCTCGCCCGGGCCGGCGTCGTCTTCGAGAAGCCCGAGTACGTCGAAGCGGCAGCAGACGCGGCCAGATTGGTCCGGGACGTCCACCTCGACGAGTCCGGGCGACTGCACCGGACCTCGCGGGACGGCGTCCGCGGCACCGCCCACGGTGTCCTCGAGGACTATGCGGCGTACGCCCAGGCCTGTCTCACGCTGTTGGGTGTCACCGGCGACGTGACGTGGTTCGAGACTGCGCAAGACCTGCTCGACCGGGTCCTCGAGCAGTTCGTTGCCGACGGCTCCTACTACGACACCGCGGCCGACGCCGAGGAGCTGGTCTGGCGTCCGCAGGACCCGACCGACAACGCCAGCCCGTCCGGCGTGAGCCTCGCCGCCGAGGCCTTCACGACGCTGGCCGGCCTGACCGGATCAGTCCGGTACGAAACCGCCGCCCAGCAGGCCTTGCAGGCCTCCACGACGATCGCCGCCCGCGCACCACGGTTCGCCGGCCGGGCGCTCGCGGTCGCCGAGACGATTGCCTCCGGCCCCCTCGAGATCGCGATCACGGGTAGCGCGGCCGACCTGCTCCGGACCGCGCTGACCACCGCACCCTGGGGGACGGCGATCGTCCACGGCGACCCCGGCCTCGCCGTACCGCTGATGGAGGGCCGCGGCCTGATCGACGGCAAGCCGGCCGCGTACGTGTGTCAGAAGTTCACCTGCCGGCTCCCGATCGTGTTGCCGGAAGACCTTCGCCGGGAGTTGACCCCCGCCCGCTGACAACGAGGGCAGTGCGGGTTTTCCCTGCGGTTTCGCGGGAATCCCTTGACTCCGGGCCGTCCGGGGACGAGAGTCCTCCCTCAGTCGGATGTAACAGATCTCGCATGTCCTGACACGCAGTGTCACAAACGAGGCAGTGGCACTGATGGGTCAGACATCCGGCGTCCCCAACTGAATTGGTCGCTGCGCCCAAACAGCGACCACACCGTGAGGAGATGTTGTCTTGAAACGACTGACATCAGCAGGGGCGGTGGCCATCGTCGCGGCAGCAGGACTTGCCGGGGCGACGCTTGCCGGCTCACCCGCGGGAGCCGCTGATCGTGCGGCTCCGCTCCCCGCGTCCGGCTTCAACCAGCCGGCCGCAGTTCAGGCCGAACAGGCGCTGACCGCGCAGACGGCCGCAGCCCTCGGACTCGCGAGCGGTGAGGCGCTCAAGGTCCGTGACGTGGTGAAGGACCCGGACGGCACCGAGTACGTCCGGTACGAGCGCACCTACAACGGCCTGCCGGTCGTCGGCGGTGACCTGATCGTCAAGCGTAAGGGCGAGACGATCGGGAAGGTGACCTACAACCGCGGCGCGAAGTCCGTCGGTGTCGCGACCAAGCCGACTCTGTCCCAGTCGGCCGCGTTGAGCACCGCCGCGAAGACCGCCAAGTTCAAGGCCACCGGCAACAAAGGCTCGCTGGTCGTGTTCGTCACCGAGACCAAGCCCGTGCTCGCCTACGACGTCGTCACCACCGGCGTGCAGGCGGACCAGACCCCGTCCGTGCTGCACTCCTACATCGACGCCAAGACCGGCGCCGTACTGGCGCAGTCCGACGAGATCAAGACCGGCACCGGCAACTCGTTGTACTCCGGCACCGTCAGCATCGGCACCTCGGGCAGCTACTCGATGACCGACCCGAGTCGCGGTGGCAACTGGACCACCGACCTCAACGGCGCCACCTCCGGCAACGGCACGACGTTCACCGACCCGGACGACACCTGGGGCAACGGCGCCACGTCGAACCGCCAAACCGCCGGTGTGGACGCGCACTACGGCGCCCAGCTCACCTGGGACTACTACAAGAACGTCCACGGCCGGAACGGCATCTGGAACAACGGCCAGGGCTCCCGCTCCCGGGTGCATTACGGCAATGCCTACGTGAACGCGTTCTGGGACGGCACTCAGATGACGTACGGCGACGGCGCCAGCAACCAGCGCCCGCTGACCAGCATCGACGTCGCCGGTCACGAGATGAGCCACGGTGTCACCGAGGCGACCGCGAACCTGAACTACTTCGGCGACGCGGGCGGCCTGAACGAGTCCACCTCGGACATCTTCGGCACCGCGACCGAGTTCTCCGCCAACAACACGTCCGACCCGGGTGACTACCTGATCGGCGAGAAGATCAACATCAACGGCAACGGCACCCCGCTGCGCTACATGGACAAGCCGTCGAAGGACGGCCGCAGCGTGGACTGCTGGTCGACCAGCACCGGTGGCATGGACCCGCACTACTCCTCGGGCCCGCTGAACCACTGGTTCTACCTGGCCTCCGAGGGCACCGGCAGCAAGGTGATCGGCGGCGTGACGCACAGCAGCACCGCCTGCAACGGCGCCACCATCGCCGGTGTCGGCCGCGACGTCGCCGCGAAGGTCTGGTACCGCACGCTGAGCACCAAGCTCAGCTCGGGCAGCACCTACAAGGACGCCCGCGAAGGCGCGATCAACTCGGCCAAGGAGCTGTACGGCGCCGACTCGACCCAGTGCAAGGGCATCGAGGCCGCGTTCAACGGCATCTCGGTCCCGGCCGGCGCGGCCGTCTGTGGCGGTGGCACCGAGCCGCCGCCCACCGGCAGCAACCTGCTGCTGAACCCGGGCTTCGAGTCCGGCGCGGTGAACTGGACCGGCACCGCCGGCCCGATCACCAACAACACCGGCCGTCCGGCGCGCACCGGCAGCTGGAAGCTGTGGCTGGGTGGCAACGGCACCACCTCGACCGAGAACATCTCGCAGTCCGTCGCCATCCCGGCGTCGGCCACCAGCGCGACGCTCTCGTTCTGGATCCGGATCGACACCTCCGAGACCACCACCTCGACGGTGTACGACACCGCCAGGATCCAGATCGTCGACGGTTCGACCACGACGACGCTGGCGACGTACTCGAACCTGAACAAGAACACCACCTACACGCAGAAGTCCTTCAACGTGACCGCTTACAAGGGCAAGACGGTCTCGGTGAAGTTCCTGATGAACGAGGACTCGTCGCTGCAGACCAGCTTCGTGGTCGACGACACTTCGCTGACGGCGGGCTGATCCACCGTCGGTGACACCCGTCCGGGGCGCGCGGCCTCCGCCCAGGCTCGCGCGCCCCGGATCTTCTTTGATTGAGGCCAAAGGAGATCGCCCCCATGCGAAAGTCCCTGTACTACGGCGCCGGCATCGCTGTGCTGGCTGCCGCGGTGCTTGCCCCCGGCAACGTCGCCGGCGCGGTCGAGTCCCCCGACATCTCGGTCACCAACGCCAAGGCGCACCTCGACCAGTTCCAGTCGATCGCCACGAACAACGGCGGCAACCGCTACACCGGCCGCCCCGGCTACAAGGCCTCCGCCGACTGGGTGAAGGCCAAGCTCGACGCGGCCGGCTACACCACCACCCTGCAGTCCTTCTCCACCTCGGCGGGCACGTCGTACAACGTGATCGCCGAGTGGCCGCACGGCGACGCGAACCACGTCGTGATGACCGGCTCGCACCTGGACTCGGTCAGTTCCGGTCCGGGCATCAACGACAACGGAACGGGCAGCGCCGGCGTACTCGAAACCGCCCTCGCTTACGCTGCCAGTGGCCAGACGCCCAGGAACCGGCTGCGGTTCGGCTTCTGGGGCGCCGAGGAGCTCGGCCTGGTCGGCTCCCGGTACTACGTCAACAACCTGTCCGCCACCGAGCGCGCGAAGATCGAGCTCTACCTGAACTTCGACATGATCGGGTCGCCGAACCCGGGCTACTTCGTGTACGACGACAACCCGGCCGGCGACGGCGCCCGGGACGACCTGGTCGCGTTCTTCGCCGGCAAGAACGTCCAGACCGAGTTCATCGATATCCAGGGCCGGTCCGACCACGCCGCGTTCCGGTCGCTCGGCATCCCGACCGCAGGCACCTTCTCCGGCGCCGAGGGGACGAAGACGTCCGCCCAGGCCGCCAAGTGGGGCGGTACCGCGGGTCAGGCCTTCGACCCGTGCTACCACCGGTCCTGCGACACCATCAACAACCTCGACCTGACCTCGCTGGACCGGCAGATCGACGCCATCGGCCACATGGTCTGGAACTACGCCCAGAAGGACTACAGCGAAGGCCCGCCGCCGACCGGTGACAACCTGCTGCTGAACCCGGGCTTCGAGTCCGGCGCGGTGAACTGGACCGGCACCACCGGTGTGATCACCAACAACGCCGGGCGTCCGGCGCACGGCGGCAGCTGGAAGGCGTGGCTGCAGGGCAACGGCCGGACGACGACCGAGAACGTCGGCCAGTCGGTGACGATCCCGGCGTCGGCGACCGCCGCGTCGCTGTCGCTGTGGATCCGGATCGACACCGCGGAGACGACGAGTTCCACGGTGTACGACACGGTCAAGGTGCAGGTGGTCGACGGATCCACGACCACCACGCTGGCGACGTACTCGAACCTGAACAAGAGCACGTCGTACGTCCAGAAGACCCTGAACGTCCTTGCCTACAAGGGAAAGACGGTCACGGTCCGCTTCCTCGGACAGGAGGACTCCTCCCTGCAGACCAGCTTCGTCATCGACGACGTCGCGGTCACCACCGGCTGATCAGATCGGCTTGCAGAGTTTGCCCGGTGGGATGGTGGCTTCGGTGAGCAGGGTGCTCACCGGGGCCGCCAGCGGCTTCACCTTCGGCTCCTCGAGCCGGGCGGTCTTCCCGTTGGCGGTGACGGCGAGGATCATGTCGTCGGGGTAGCGGACCGTCGGCTTGACTACCGGGAGGCTGGCCCAGTCGACTTGCTCGGCGGCCGTGGTGATCCGCGTCAGCAGGGCCTTGTCCAACTGGCAGCGGACCGTCTCCTTGCCGCGTGCGCTCACCGTCGCGACACCGTCGGTGTCGATCACCACCTTGTCGTCGAACCCGGCGAAGCCGCCGGTCCGGGTGACGACGAGGGGCAAAGCGGCACCGACCGGCGTCGACTGGGTCACCGTCGGCATCGTCGGTGTGGGCGGGCTGGACGGGGTACCGCCCGTGCCGCCGTCGGACTCGTTCCCGCACCCGGCCAGGACGAGTCCGGCGACGGCGCCGACTGTGGCCGCGGCTGCGTATCTGCTGAGGTTCCTCACGCACCATGGATACCCGCAGCGGCGGCATTCGTTGCAGCTGTGACAGGACTGAGATGTTGTCGTCACACCACCGTTCACACCACCGTGGAGACCAGATCCACCAGTGACCGCGTCAGCAGCACGCGCTCCTCGAACATCGCCTGCGTGACCTCGTCGCCGGGCTGGGTGATCGCCTCCAGCGGCAGCGCGGTGAACGTCGCCCGGGCGAGCAGCGACCCCAGGTAGCCGTACAGCACCTGCTCCTCGGTCACCGTCATCCCGTCCTCGGCCAGGCCGGCCATGAACGCCCTGAGGATCGTCTTGTGCACGACCGGCAGCGCATCGGGCGCCAGTTCACCTGCGTGGGCGAGCCCGACCAGCAGCTGCCCGAGGTCGAACCCGACCGCCTGCGGACAGTCGAACCCCCAGTCGATCACCACGAACTCGTCCGGCTTCCCCTGTGGAACCAGGAGATTCTGCGGACTCGCGTCTCCGTGCTGGTAACACTGCGGCAACGCGTCCAGAGCATCCAGTACGGCGGGTAGCCGGGCACCCAGGTCGAGCAGGTCGTCACGCAGCCGGTGGTCGCCGAGGTGGCAGACGGCCGCGGCGAGCAACGGATGCCGCCAGGTCTCCGGATGGGCGATGGCCGGCAGCGCGCTCATCATCACCCGTCCGTTGGTGTAGTAGCGCAGTGCGTAGCCGGGCCGGTTGAAGTCGCCGCCGCGCGGGAGCAGCGGCTCGACGAGATGCGGCTGGCGGCGGGCGGACAGCCGTCCGAGCAGGTAGGCCGCGCGCTCGAACCGCTCCAGCGGCCACGGGCCCGGCTCCTGGACGACGTTCTCCATCCACACGGTGCCGCGGTCGTCGTCGTACAGGTCGATCCGGTAGGCCTTGGGCAGGCGCATCCCCGCGGGCAGCAGGTCTGCGACGCCGCTGCGATGGACGGCGATCTCCAGCTGCCAGGGCAGGTTCTGGATGAAGATCTCCCGGTACTGCTCGGGCACGACGTGCAGGAGCGGCCAGTGCCGGACCGACTGGAGCTTCTTGACGAAGCAGGACCAGCCGACCTCGTACGTCTCCGGCGATCCGGTCGGCAGTGACGCCGTACCGAAGACGCGGAGCAGGGCCTCGGTGCTCGGTGTGCCGATCAGGTAGTCGACCGGCTCGACCCGGACGTCGCCGGGGTCGGCTTCCGGGTGCCCGGTGATGGTCCGGACCAGAGCGGTGAAATCATCCCGGGCCAGCGCGTCGCGGCCGAGTGGTTCCAGTGCGGTGATCATTCGTGTCCCCCCAAACGATGGCTACTGCCCATCGTGCGGGAGGATCTTCAGCCAGTCTTCAGGGCTGGCACGGAGTCCGGGAAATCACGCCTGGTACGTCGCGATGCTCACCGCGATGTAGTGGCAGACGAACGCGGCCACGGTGAAGGCGTGGAAGATCTCGTGGAAGCCGAACCACAGCGGAGACGGGTTCGGCCGCTTGGTGCCGTACACGACGGCGCCGATCGAGTACAGACCGCCACCGACCGCGATCAGGGTGACCACCGCGGCGCCGCCGAAGTGGTAGAAGTCGCCCATCCAGAAGATCGCCACCCAGCCCAGCGCCAGGTAGATCGGGGTGTAGAGCCAGCGCGGGGCGCCCACCCAGAAGATCCGGAACAGGATGCCGAGCAGCGCGCCGCCCCAGACCATGCTGAGCAGCAGCAACCGGTCCTTGCCGTCCAGCAGCATCATGCCGAGCGGCGTGTAGGTGCCGGCGATCAGCAGGAAGATGTTGCTGTGGTCGAGCCGGCGCAGGATCGCCTCACCGGTCGGTCCCCAGTAGAACCGGTGGTACAGCGCGGAGATGCCGAACAGCAGCATCGCGCCCATCGTGTAGACCGCCGCCGCCCAGCGGGCGCCCGCGTCCGGGGCCAGGCAGATCAGCACGATGCCGGCGGCGGTGGCGAACGGGAAGGTGCCGGCGTGCAGCCAGCCGCGGAGCTTGGGTTTGAGCGGTCCGAGCCGCCCGGAGAGCGTATGACCGAGTTCCTGGGGCTGGGTGCTGCTAGCGGTCATCGCCGTCCTTTCGAGGGGTGCCGGGCGGTTCTGTACCTACGCAACCGTAACCTACGGAACCGTAAGTTCACTGGTCCATAAGGATGAAATGTAGGCGAGATCACGGGCGCGCACACCTCCCCTCGCGTGTCCGACGCACGAACTCTCGCGAAAGTTCGGCGGGTCCGCGAGTTCGCCGGGAGCTCGCTGGAGCCCTCTCAACGGCGGCGATTCTGGGCTAGCGTTGTGGCCGAGAGTCTTCGAGGAGAGCAACCTGCCCATGCGGACACCTGGCAAGCAGAAGCTGCGCGACGCCCTGTACACGCTGTACGAGCGTCGGGTCCGCCGGTCCCTTTCGCCGGACCGGATCCCGCGGCACATCGGCGTCATCATCGACGGCAACCGGCGCTGGGCCCGGGCGGCCGGCGACCCGGTGTCGCGCGGTCACGAGGCCGGGGCGAACAAGATCACCGAGTTCCTCGACTGGTGCGACGACGTCGGCGTCAAGGTGGTCACCGTCTGGATGCTGTCCACCGACAACCTGAGCCGGCCGGCCGACGAGCTGGAGCCGCTGCTGCGGATCATCGAGCAGACGGTCGAGGAGCTCACCGCGATCGGCCGCTGGCGGATCCACCCGGTCGGCGCGCTCGACCTGCTGCCCGGCGCCACCGCCGAGGCGCTCAAGGCGGCCGAGACGGCCACCCAGGGCGTCGAGGGCATGCTGGTCAACGTCGCGGTCGGGTACGGCGGCCGCCGCGAGCTCGCCGACGCGGTCCGCTCGCTGCTGCTCGAGGAGGCCGCGAAGGGCATCTCGATCGAGGAGCTCGCCGAGCGCGTCGACGTCGAGCACATCGCCGGGCACCTGTACACCAAGGGCCAGCCGGACCCGGACCTGGTCATCCGGACGTCGGGGGAGCAGCGGCTGGGCGGGTTCCTGCTGTGGCAGAGCGCGCTGAGCGAGTTCTACTTCTGCGAGGCGCTCTGGCCGGACTTCCGGCACGTCGACTTCCTGCGGGCGATTCGGAGCTACGCGCAGCGAGAGCGCCGCTTCGGAACGTGACCCCGCGTCCACAGCGGCGGCACTCCGTACGCCGTCGCAGGTAGTAGGCATAGGTCGCCGTACCCAGGCCTGCTCCCCAGAGCACCCAGAGGACGCCCGGGAGGTTCACCGCCCAGGCGTCGCCGTCCGTCTGGAGCTGGGCGTTCATCAGGCCCGCCGGGATCAGTACGACGGCTACCAGCGAGGCGGGGATGATCGCGAGGAGCGGTGGCACCCGCTTGCCCGCCTTGAACCAGATCCAGCGCGGGTAGACCTCGCCCCAGGGCCGGACCAGGCCGTGGGTGAGGATGCCGCCGGTGATGCCCATCACCGCCAGCCCGAGGCCCATCTCCAGCATCCCCGGGGTGTCGACCATCATCTGGTGGAACTCTTCGGGGATGCCCAGCGGCCAGCCGAAGTACCAGGCCACTCGGGTGAACTCGTAGGGCAGGTTCGCCACGACGGAGACCGCGACGGCCCAGCGTCCCCAGCGAAGTGCGGACTCAGGTGTGGTCCAGCGCTTGTCGCCGTGATCGCTGCGGCCGCAGGACACACAGGCGTCGCGGCTGCGGCGGTGGTAGGCGATCGCAGTCGCGGCCCAGAGCAGGCCGCCGACGAACAGGATCACCAGGTTCAGCCGGTGCCAGTAGAGGACGTCGCCGAGGTCCTGCGGGCCCGGGACGCCGGTGAACGCGAAGACCACGAGGGCGGGGGAGAGCGCGAGGAGCGCGACCAGCGTGTAGTCGGGGATCACGAGCGCGAGGCCGACCGCGAGGACGGCCGCGATCGTCTGCAGCACCCAGCCTCGTCCCCGCCGCCTGGTCATCACCAGCGCGAGTACGGCGCCGCCCAGCCCGACAGCGGCCATGATCGGGGCCACGATCTCGGCCGAGGACCCTTCCAGAATCGAGCCGGTCGCCCGGTTATCGGCCACTTTCGCAAACGGGTACGCCGCTCCGCCGAGTGACCAGTAGACGCCCAGTACGCCGTACGCGAAGGACCACACCGCGGTCGCATATCCGGTCAGTTCCGGCCAGTTTTTACGCATGCCGCCAGCGTCGCCGGGACAGCGCCGTACCGGACCACTCCGGAGGGTGATCGGGCTCCCCCGTCTGGGTGGAGCAAGGTGTAACACGCCGTTAACCCCGCGGACGGGCGTGTCGGGCTGCGCCGTTTGGGTGGCAGATCTACCCTCCTAAGTGACGGTCGGAGGGGAAGCCGGCTGTCCGGGAGGCCCGATCAGCTTGAGAGTCGTTCGCCAGCCGGTTGCCCCATGAGGGGCAGAACGGAGTGCCCGAGACCCCAGGTCTCGATCTCACTGGTTCCCGTTGTCGCTCGTGCGGCGCAGCGGACGGGGTCTGCACCAGACCCCGGGGCCAGCTCCCGGTCCATCACTTAACCACTGGTGGGCCGGGCGTGGTGCACGTCGCGGCCCGAGAGGACGTGCGACATGGCTGCCACCCACGCCAAGGCGTCAAGTACCTCATCCACACCGGCCCAGCGCACCTTCGTGCTGGACACCTCGGTGCTCCTGTCCGACCCGCACGCGATGATGCGGTTCGACGAGCACGAGGTGGTCGTCCCGGTGGTCGTCGTCACCGAATTGGAGGGCAAACGGCATCACCCGGAACTCGGCTACTTCGCACGTACCGCGCTGCGGCTGCTGGACGAGCTCCGGATCCTGCACGGACGTCTGGACGCGCCCCTGCCAGTGGGGGAGAAGGGTGGAACCCTCCGGGTCGAGCTGAACCACACCGACCCCGAGAGCCTGCCGGCCGGTTTCCGGCTCGGCGACAACGACAGCCGGATCCTGGCCGTGGCCTGCAACTTCAAGGCCGAGGGCAAGGACGTCACGCTGGTCTCGAAGGACCTGCCGATGCGGGTCAAGGCGTCGGCCTGCGGCCTGATGGCCGAGGAGTACCGCGCCGAGCTGACCCTGGAGTCCGGCTGGACCGGGATGAGCGAGCTCGAGGTCGGCACGCAGGACGTCGACGACCTGTACGAGAGCAGCGTGCTGGAGCTCCCGCAGGCCGGTGAGTTCCCGACCCACACCGGGCTGGTGCTGCTGTCCGAGCGGGGCAGCGCACTCGGCCGGGTGATGCCGGACAAGCGGATCCGGCTGGTCCGCGGCGACCGGGAGGCGTTCGGGATCCGCGGGCGGTCGGCGGAGCAGCGGGTCGCGCTCGACCTGCTGCTGGACCCGGACGTCGGGATCATCTCGCTCGGCGGCCGGGCCGGCACCGGCAAGTCCGCGCTCGCGCTGTGCGCGGGCCTGGAGTCGGTGATGGAACGGCGGCAGCACAAGAAGGTCGTGGTGTTCCGGCCGCTGTTCGCGGTCGGCGGCCAGGAGCTCGGCTACCTGCCCGGCACCGAGTCCGAGAAGATGCAGCCGTGGGCCCAGGCCGTGTACGACACGCTCGGCGCGCTGACCAGCGGTGACGTGATCGACGAGGTGATCGACCGCGGCATGCTCGAGGTGCTGCCGCTGACCCACATCCGCGGCCGGTCGCTGCACGACGCGTTCGTGATCGTGGACGAGGCGCAGTCGCTGGAGCGCAACGTGCTGCTGACCGTGCTGTCCCGGGTCGGCGCGAACTCGCGGGTGGTGCTCACCCACGACGTCGCCCAGCGGGACAACCTGCGGGTCGGCCGGCACGACGGCGTGGTCGCGGTGGTCGAGCAACTGAAGGGCCACCCGCTGTTCGCGCACGTCACGCTGACCCGCTCGGAGCGCTCCCCGATCGCCGCGCTCGTGACGGAGATGCTGGACGACTTGCAGCTGTAAGGAGCATTCCTACTGTTAGGTAATAGGAATCTGTAAAAGCAAGGTAAGACTTCGGTGCGGTCGCCATCAGGCGGCCGCACCGCTGTTTGTGACCTGCTTGTGATCACGGTCCGTTTAGGCCAGAGTATGTTCCTGTTGCCAGCCGACGGGGGTCGGGTTTTCTCGGAAGGACAGATGAAAGCGAAGCGCTCCGTCGCGGCTCTCTCAGTGACAGGGATCGCCGTCGTCTCCGTTGTCGCCGGTATCGACCTCTTCAGCTCCCCCGGGAGCAGCCAGGCCGCAGAGCAGGTCTCCGGACGCGCCGAGATGGCCGTTCTGAACAGCGAGCGGGCCCGCGCTGCCGCAACCCCGTCCGAAAAGCCGCAGAGCGCCGAGGAGCAGGCGAAGGAAGTCTCCAAGCTGCGCAACCAGCTCGAGGCCGTCGAGCAGGCCCGGAAGCTCGCGCAGGACCAGGCCGACGCCAAGCAGGCCGCCAAGAACGCGGCGCTGAAGCGGTACGAGGCGCTGCAGAAGACCAGCCAGAACTCCCGCGAGGAGCGCGCCAGCCGCGACGCCGAGCGCGAGAAGTACGAGGGCACGCCCAAGGAGGTCGCCCGCAACCTGCTGTCCGACCACGGCTGGAGCGAGAGCCAGTTCGGCTGCCTCGAGAAGCTGTGGAACAAGGAGTCGCGCTGGCAGGTCGACGCCGACAACCCGACCTCCAGCGCGTACGGCATTCCGCAGGCGCTCCCCGGGAACCGGATGGCGGCGTACGGCTCCGACTGGCGGACCAACCCGATCACCCAGATCAAGTGGGGCCTCGACTACATCGACAACCGCTACGGCTCCCCCTGCTCCGCCTGGGCGCACTCGCAGGCCAAGGGCTGGTACTGACCGTTTTCCGTGCCGCTTCCGTGGTGAGCACGGAAGCGCCGGGGGCCGGGTGCGCGGCAGGCTTCGAGAGGTAGGCAACCACCTCTGCGAAGGAGTCATCATGGCACTCGTCATCTCGGGCATCTCGATGTCGCTGGACGGATTCGTCACCGGCCCGGACGTCACCCGGGAGCACCAGCTCGGCACCGGCGGCGACATCCTGCACCGCTGGCTGTGGGAGCCGGCCCCGGAGGACACCGAGGTCCTCGACGGCATGGCGGCCAACGTCGGCGCGATCCTGATGGGCCGGCGCTCCTACGACCTCGCCGAGGGCGACGGTGGCTGGGGCGACGGCGGCCCGGCCGGGCAGATCCCGTGCTTCGTCGCGACCCACCAGGCTCCGGCGCCGGAGACGGTACGGGCGCCGCAGGTGTTCACGTTCGTCACCGACGGGATCGAGTCGGCGGTCGAGCAGGCGAAGAAGGCGGCGGGCGACAAGGTCGTCGGCGTACACGGCGCGAGCACCGCTCAGCAGTGCCTTGCCGCGGGGTTGCTGGACGAGATCCAGCTGCATCTGGTCCCTGTCCTGCTGAAGTCGGGCACCCGGTTGTTCGACGGCATCGGCCGGCAGTTCCAGCTGGAGCGGACTGCCGTCGTACCCAGCGCGAACGTCACCCATCTGCGGTACAAGGTGCGCTACTGAGAAGATGACCGGGTGCTGGAGATCGCGCGGGGGAGCAGTGAGCGGGGTGAGCTCGTCCTCCGTCGCCGCGACGACGGTGCGCTGGAGCTGCGGGTGAACGGCGTCTTCGTGATGGACGACGTGGAGACCTCCAGCGAGGAGCTGCTGGCGTCGGCGGCCCTGGCCTCGGTACGGCGTCCTGACCGCGTGCTCGTGGGCGGTCTGGGGCTCGGCTACACCGTGCGAGCGCTGCTGGCCGACCCGCGGCTCGGCCAGGTGGTGGTCGCCGAGATCGAGCCCGAGTTGGTCTCGTGGATGCGCTCCGGCCTGGTGCCGTCGGTGCTGGACGATCCACGGGTGGGTGTCGTGGTCGGCGACGTACGGGATGTGGTTGCCGAGGCCGAGGATGCCTCGCTGGACGCGATCCTGCTGGATGTGGACAACGGCCCGGACTTCCTTGTCTACAACGAGAACTCGGCCATCTACGCCTCGCCGTTCGTCACCACGTGCAGGTCGAAGCTTCGAGCCGGCGGTGTGCTGACCGTCTGGTCGTCGTCCGAGTCCGGCGCCCTGGAGGATGTTGTCGCGTCAGTTTTCGGCGCGTGCGAGGTGAAGCCGGTCCCGGTGCAGCTGCAAGAACGGGCCGAGACCTACTACGTCTACCAGGGCTGCCGACAGTGACGAGCGACGTACGCTGCAGGTATGGGTGACAACGTGGAATTCCGGATCGAGCACGACACGATGGGCGAAGTCAAGGTGCCTCGGGACGCGTTGTGGCGGGCGCAGACCCAGCGTGCGGTGGAGAACTTCCCGATCTCCGGCCGGCCGCTGGAGCCCGCGCTCGTGCACGCGCTCGCCCAGATCAAGGCCTCGGCCGCGGTGGTGAACGCCGAGCTCGGCGTCGTCGACCGGGCGCAGGCCGACGCGATCGTCGCCGCCGCGGACAAGGTGGCCGCGGGGGAGTACGACGCGGAGTTCCCGATCGACGTGTTCCAGACCGGCTCCGGGACGTCGACGAACATGAACACCAACGAGGTGCTCGCCACCCTCGCCTCCCGCGAGCTCGGCGCCGAGGTGCACCCGAACGACCACGTCAACGCCTCCCAGTCCAGCAACGACACCTTCCCGTCCGCGATCCACGTCGCTGCGACCGCCGGCGTCGTCCAGGACCTGCTGCCGGCGCTCGAGCACCTGGTGGAATCCCTGTCCCGTAAGGGATCCGAGTTCGCCGCGGTGGTGAAGTCCGGCCGTACGCACCTGATGGACGCGACGCCGGTCACGCTCGGCCAGGAGTTCGACGGCTACGCCCAGCAGATCCGGCGCGGCGCCGACCGGGTCCGCGCGACGCTGCTCCGGGTCACCGAGCTGCCGCTCGGCGGTACGGCGGTCGGCACCGGGATCAACACCCCGCCGGGGTTCGCGGCGAAGGTGATCACCGAGCTGAACCGGCGTACCGGCCTGGAGTTGCGTGAAGCCGAGGACCACTTCGAGGCGCAGGGCGCGCGGGACGGCCTGGTCGAGCTGTCCGGTCAGCTCAAGACGGTCGCGGTCAGCCTGACCAAGATCTGCAACGACCTGCGCTGGATGGGCTCCGGGCCGCGGGCCGGGCTCGGCGAGATCCAGCTGCCCGACCTGCAACCGGGGTCGAGCATCATGCCGGGCAAGGTGAACCCGGTGATCTGCGAGGCGACCCTGATGGTCGCCGCCCAGGTGATCGGCAACGACACCGCGATCACTGTGGCCGGCGCCGGCGGCAACTTCGAGCTGAACGTGATGCTCCCGGTGATCGCCCGCAACCTGCTCGAGTCGATCACCCTGCTGGCGAACTCCTCCCGGCTGCTCGCCGACCGCTGCGTCGACGGCATCACCGCGAACGTCGAGCACGCCCGCGCGCTGGCCGAGTCGTCACCGTCGATCGTCACCCCGCTCAACCGCTACATCGGCTACGAGAACGCCGCCGCGGTCGCCAAGAGCGCGCTCAAGCAAGGCAAGACGATCCGTGAGGTCGTCATCGAGAACGGTCATGTCGAGAAGGGTGACCTCACCGAGGAGCAGCTGGACGCGGCGCTCGACGTACTGTCGATGACCCGGCCGGCCCAGAATCCGGCTCAGCAGTGAGCGCGGCAGCGCCTGCGCCGGGGCGCTTGTGGGAGCCGGGCACGGTGATCGAGTGGGTGTACCAGGGGACCGGGCGGCACGAGGACAAGCCGAACGTCCGGCCGATGACCGTGGTGCGCGACGACGCCGACGGGCTGGTCGCCTGGCTGGCGCCCGGGACGCCGCTGATCAAGCCGGTCCTCACCGACGGCCGGGAGACCAGGTACGCCGGTCCGGTCGCGATGTTCACCGAGGAGCGGGTGCTGAAGCTCGACGTCTGGCGCGGCACCGGGATCCTCAAGGTGCTGCCGCCCGGCAAGCCGTGGTCGGTGTGGCACTTCTGGGCCGACGACGGCACCTTCCGCGGGTGGTACGTGAACCTGGAGGCGCCGCACGAGCGGGATGTCGCGGGGCGCCGTACCAGCACCGTCGACCACGTCCTCGACCTGTGGATCCAGCCGGACCGCACGATCGAGTGGAAGGACGAGGACGAGCTGGAGGGCGCGGTCACCGCGGGCCGCTTCACCGCGGCCGAGGCGGAGCGGATCATCGCCGACGGGCACGCGGCGGTGCGGGAGATCGAGGCCTGGGGGCCGCCGTTCTCCGACGGTTGGCAGTCCTGGATGCCGCCCGCGAACTGGCGCCTGCCGACGGCCCCGACCGACCACCAGCCGACGCTGATCGCCGAGGAGCTGCACAGCTGACATGCCCCGGGCCCTCCTGTTGACCGGCGGCGGTGGCGTCGGCAAGACCACCATCGCCCAGACCATCGGCGCCCTCCTCACCGCGCGCCGGCACCGCACCGCGGTGCTCGACCTCGACGCCGTCGCCCAGTTCGGCCCTGCCGGACAGCCGGTGCCGGCCATCGCCGGCCGCCCTCTCCCCGGCCTCCGGTTCCACGACCAGCTGCGGGTCCACAACCTCGCCGCGGTGTGGACCACCTACCGCGATGCCGGTGCCCAGTTCATGGTCGTCAGCGGTCAGGTGGAGACACCCGAGCTCCGAGCGGCGTACGCGTCGGCGTTGCACGACTGCGACGTACAGCTGGTGCGGCTGGACACGCCGGTTGAGCTGATCGCCGACCGGACTCGGACCACCCGCGGGCCGGAGTGGGATCTGGAGGCTGCGCTGGCTCAGGCGGCGACGCATCAGCCGATTCAGGACTTCACGGTGGCGAACGACCGGGCGCCCGCGGAGGTCGCCGCCGAGGTGCTCGGCACGGTCGGCTGGCACGGCTGAGACAACGGGTGGATCACGAGGGGTTGTCAGTCCCGGGCTGGGTCTTACCTTGGAAACATGTACACGATCGAGCTGCAACCTGAGGAGCTGCGACTACTGCGATCCGCGCTCGGGTCGTACCTGCAGGCCTTCGGCCACAACGAAGCCGATGTCGTCCAGGCCGCGAAGACGCTCCTCCTCAAGCTCCCCGACCCGGTGGACATGAAGGCGGGCTAGTTCTCCACAGGCTCCAGCACCGCGACCGGGATGGTGCGCTTGGCCTTGGTGGCGAATCGCCCGATCCGTGGATCCTCGGCCAGGATCACGTCGGTCCAGACGACCTGACGCTCCTGGCCGGTCAGCTCACGCGGATGCATCGTCCGGTGCTCCGCGCCGATCTGCACGTCCGTGGTCGGCGCCGCGCGCAGGTTGCGGAACCAGTCCGGGTCCTCGCGCGAGCCCGAGCCCGTTCCCCACACCAGCAGCCCGTCGGGCCGCTCCAGGTACCGCACACAGGTCGAGTGCGGTACGCCGGTCCGGCGGCCGGGCGTGGTCAGCATCAGGACGCGCACGTCCTTGCTCCCACTCGCCAGCCGCCCGTCGAGGGTGCGGTACATCCACACCCCGATCCTGTTGTTCATCCGCGCCATCCGCCGACTCATGCGGACCACCTCTGTTCAGCTACGAGGACGCACAGTGAGCGGTACCGGCTTCTTCGTGTCCGTGAAGAAGTCATTGCCCTTGTCATCCACCACCACGAACGCGGGGAAGTCCTCGACCTCGATCTTCCACACCGCTTCCATCCCCAGCTCGGCGTACTCGATCACGTCCACCGACTTGATGCAGTCCTGCGCCAGCCGCGCCGCCGGCCCGCCGATCGACCCCAGGTAGAACCCGCCGTGCTCCTTGCACGCGTCCGTCACCTTCTTCGACCGATTGCCCTTGGCAAGCATCACGAACGATCCGCCGGCCGCCTGGAACTGGTCGACGTACGCGTCCATCCGCCCCGCCGTGGTCGGCCCGAAGGAGCCCGACGCGTACCCCTCCGGCGTCTTCGCCGGACCGGCGTAGTACACCGCGTGGTCGCGCAGGTACTGCGGCATCGGCTCGCCCGCGTCCAGCCGCTCCTTGATCTTCGCGTGCGCGATGTCGCGCGCGACGACCAGCGGCCCGTTCAGCGACAGCCGGGTCTTGACCGGCAGCTTCGACAACTCGGCGCGGATCTCGCTCATCGGCCGGTTCAGGTCGATCCGGACGACGTCGGCCTCCTCGTCCAGGTGCTCGTCCGTGGTGTCCGGCAGGAACCGCGCCGGGTCCCGCTCGAGCTGCTCCAGGAACACACCCTCCGGCGTGATCTTCGCCAGCGCCTGCCGGTCGGCCGAGCAGGACACCGCGATCGCGACCGGGCAGGACGCGCCGTGCCGCGGCAGCCGGATCACCCGGACGTCGTGGCAGAAGTACTTGCCGCCGAACTGCGCGCCGATCCCGAACTCCTGGGTGAGCTTGAAGACCTCCTCCTCGAGCTCCACGTCCCGGAACCCGTGCCCCAGCGGCGATCCGCTCGCCGGCAGCGTGTCGAGGTAGTGCGCGGACGCGTACTTCGCGGTCTTCAGCGCGTACTCCGCCGACGTCCCGCCGACCACGACGGCCAGGTGGTACGGCGGGCACGCGGCCGTGCCCAGGGAGCGGATCTTCTCGTCCAGGAACTCCATCATCCGGGACGGGTTCAGCACCGCCTTGGTCTCCTGGAACAGGAACGACTTGTTCGCCGACCCGCCGCCCTTGGCCATGAAGAGGAACTTGTACGCCGGGTCGGTCGTCCCCGGGGTCGAGTAGAGCTCGATCTGGGCCGGGAGGTTGGAGCCGGTGTTCTTCTCGTCCCACATGTTCAGCGGGGCCATCTGGGAGTAGCGCAGGTTCAGCTTGGTGTAGGCGTCGTACACGCCGCGGCTGATCCACTCCTCGTCGACCGCGCCGGTCAGCACGCCCTCGGACTTCTTGCCCATCACGATCGCGGTGCCGGTGTCCTGGCACATCGGGAGCACGCCGCCGGCCGAGATGTTCGCGTTCTTCAGCAGGTCCAGGGCGACGAACCGGTCGTTGCCGGAGGCCTCCGGGTCGTCGATGATCCGGCGCAGCTGCGCGAGGTGCGCCGTACGCAGGTAGTGCGAGATGTCGTGCATCGCCTCGGCGGTCAGCGCCTGCAGGACCTCCGGTTGCACCTGCAGGAAGGTCCGATCGCCTGCCGTGAATGTGCTCACGCCCTCGGTCGTCAGCAGGCGGTACTCCGTGTCGTCGGCACCAAGCGGCAACAAGTCGGAGTAACTGAAGTCGGCGGACACCGGCGTACCTCCATCACACGTGGTCTGAGCCCTACCACCCTAATCCGCCCACGCCCACCCCCGCCCGCGACCTCCGTCTCACCAGGAGGTTAGGCAACACTCAGCTCCGCACCGCCCGCCAAGCCCCGGGCAACTCCCGCCCGAGCGCCAGCCGATTCCACGACCGCTGGTAGTTGTTTCCCTGCGCCGTCCCCGCTGGGACGCGGTCCCGGAGCGCGTAGGCCACACCAGTGATCCCCGCCAGGCCCGCGACGAACAGCACACCCCGGATTCAGGGGTGGGATCAGGGTTGAATCGGGGAGGAGACCCGACTGCGGGTGGGATGGTGCGCGCGTAAGGTTTTGTCGTGGCCCAGGATGAGATCCCCCAGCAGAACCGACCGCAGGACGCGGTCCCCGCGCCGGCCCCGATGACGGGCGACGAGTTGGCGCTGCGGCGCCGGGTGTCGGACCTGGAGCGCGAGGAGGTCGCCGACGTCCTGCGCGACGCCGCGGGCGAGGGACGGCTGTCGTACGGCGAGCTCGAGGAGCGGCTCGAGACCCTGTACGCCTCCAAGACGTACGGCGAGCTGGTCGAGCTCACCGCCGACCTGCCGAACGGCCCGACCGCACCCAGTGCGCCGGCGGTGTCCCCGCAGCAGCCGGGGACGACGGTGCACGCCGGCCCGGTGATCAACGCGTTCATGTCGGAGACCAAGCGCACCGGCAACTGGCTCGTCCCGCAGCACCAGGAGGTCAACGCCGTACTCGGCGACATCACCCTGGACTACACCGAGGCGCAGCTGCCGTACGACGACGTGTACATCGAGGTGAAGTCGATCCTCGCCGACGTGAAGATCCGCGTCCCGCAGAACGCGATCGTCCACCTGGACAGCAACCCCATCCTCGGCTCGGTCTCCGAACAACAGTCCGGCCCCACCGACGCCACCCCCTCCGGCGGCCGCCCCACCACCTTCCACATCCGCGGCACCGCCATCCTCGCCGAGATCAAGATCAAACGAGGCCCCCGCCTCACCAAACGCCTCGGCCTCGCCTGACCCGTCCAGCCGCCGGTCCGAAGGGGAACGATCATGTTGGACCCCGGCCCCGGTGAACGTGCGGGTCAAGCTCGCCGGCCTCTGGACGTCGACGCTGTTCGTCTTCGCGTACGTCGACCTGTTCAGCCTCTACCGGCCGGACGTCCGTGCCGATCTGGACGCCGGTGAGCTCGGCGGCTTCACCGTCAACCAGGCGTTTCTGGCCGGGACGACGGCGTACATCGTCGTCCCCAGCCTGATGGTGTTCGCCAGCCTGGTGCTCCCACCGAGCATCGGCCGGGTCGCCAACCTCGTCCTCGCCCTCGGGTATGGGATCACGATCATCGCCGGCGCGATCGGTGAGTGGACCTACTATGTCCTCGGCAGCGCGCTCGAGATCCTGCTCCTGGCCGCCGTTGCGTACTACGCCTGGACATGGCCCAAGCAACTAGTGCCGCGTGAAGCAGGGTTGGGGAGGTAATCCCGGAGCCGATGACTGCCAGCTGGCCGGCCGAGCCGTCAGCCAGTGCGCCGGCTGTGGGAGGCATTTGCCGGGTTCTCCCGTGATCTGGTCCCTTCCCTCTCGGTATGTGTGGGGGAGAACGGTCAGTTGCGGGGTTCTCCGGTGAAATTGCCCCGGTCGGCAGGTGCGGTGCCGGGGTGGGGTTGTGATGGCGTGGAGGTGGACCGGGGTGCCGGGAGTGTGATGGTCTTCGGTGCAGTTCGACAGGACGTGTATGCCCACGGCTGGCTGCTGCCCGCCTGAACCGACGGGCGTTCGGGGTCGTGGACCGGACACCTCCTGTCGAATTGCACACAAGCTGGCGTTAGGACCCCAACGTTGGTTGACGTGGCACTAGTCAGCCGCTGACTCACTGGCCCGTTGCTGCTTCAGTACGACGGTCAGCCACGCCGCGAAGGCCGGGAGGTCCTTGACGTTGTACTGGCGGACCTGGAGGTCTTTGGCCCAGACGTCGGCCGGGAGCACGGGGACCGCCATGAAGAACTTCGGGCCGGTCGGGATCCCGATTGTCCCGACGTCGGACCACGGCATGAACCGTTTGTTGCCGTAGCGGATGCCTTCCCGGTCGACGACCAGGACCGGCCGCTGGGTGACGAACTGCCACACGAGCATGCCGAAGCAGACGAGGAGGCTGGTCGTGCCGAGCAGGCGGAGTACGAGTTCGGCAACGTCCGCGCTCTGCATCTCGGTCACCGAGTTGACCTGAGAGGGGCTGATCAGCGCCAGGAAGAAGACGAACTGGATCAGCACCGGCCGCCGCCGTACCGGAAACACAACCCGCCCGGTCCGCTCGAACTCCTCCGTCCAGACCTCCGGGGACCGCTCACCCATCACAACCATGCTGCCCCCTTCTCGAGCCGCTCGTCCTCGAGCCAGCGCGCGAAGGCGGGAACGTCCCGCAGTTGGTCACGGCCGATGGTGAGCTTCTTGTCCCGCGCGTCGTGCGGCATCAGCCGGAGCTCAGTGAAGAGCCGGTGACCCAGCGGCACGTGGATCGGCGCGATCCCACCCCACGGCAGGAACTTCCGCCGGCCAACCCGCACACCTTCGTCGTCGACCGTCACCGCCGGCCGCCCGGTCACCAGGTGCCACACTCCGAATCCGACCAGCCCCACCCAGACGATGACGAGGACTCCAGCCATGATGTCCTCGGCCAAGAAACTGGGCTCCGGCCGCGTGAAGACCCCGATCCCGATCGGCACCCCCGGCAGGAAGCACCGCACCACCACCGTCAACCGCCGGATCGGAAACACCACCCGCCCGGTCCGCCGCAACTCCGCAGACCAGACCTCAGCAGAAGCCCCCACAAGACCCCCAGCCTTAGAAACTCCCCCCGGAGCTTGCTCACTGTAAGGGACAGCACGGTGCATGTCGCGGATCCGGCGGGTGCTCAGTCGAGTGTTCGTCCGTCTCGCACGAAGTCGACGTCCTTCAGTTCGAGCACCCGAAGACCTCCTCGTACAGCGACTTCAGCTCGACCGCCGTCGCCTCCCGCCCGGTCGCGTCCGTGTGCCGCTGCACATGCCGCGCAAACTCGACCTCCTGCTCCGCCGACAGCCGCACGCCGTACGACGCCTCCAGCAGGTGCGCGATCCCGCCCTTCCCCGACTGGCTGTTGACCCGTACGACGGCCTCGTACCCACGCCCCACATCAGCCGGATCGATCGGCAGATAAGGCACATCCCAGAACGAGTCGCCGGCGGTCCGCCGCGCGAACCCCTTCCGGATCGCGTCCTGATGCGTCCCCGAGAACGCCGTGTAGACCAGCTCCCCGACGTACGGGTGCCGCGGATGGATCGGCATCCGCGTGCACTCCTCGACGACCCGCCGGATCCCGTCGATGTCGGAGAAGTCGATCATCGGGTCCACGCCCTGCGCGTGCAGGTTGAGCGCGAGGGTGGCGATGTCGACGTTCCCGGTGCGCTCGCCGTTGCCGAAGATGCACCCCTCGACCCGCTGCGCCCCGGCCAGTACGGCGAGCTCCGCGCAGGCGATCCCCGTACCCCGGTCGTTGTGCGGGTGCACGGACAGGATGACGCCGTCGCGGCGCGGCAGGTTCTTGTGCATGTACTCGATCTGGTCGGCGTACACGTTCGGCGTCGCCGCCTCGACCGTCGCCGGCAGGTTCAGGATCACCGGCCGCTCGGCCGTCGCGTCCCACAGCTTGGTCAGCTGATCACCCAGCTCCAGCACGAAGTCCGGCTCGGTCAGGTTGAACACCTCCGGCGAGAACTGGAACCGCACCGAGTCCCCGGCCAGCCGCAGGATCTGCTCGGCCCCGGCATAGATGAGCGCCGCCAGTTCGTCCCGCGTCCGACGCAGTACGACGTCCCGCCAGGTCGGAGCCGTGGCCGCATACATGTGAACGACGACCGGTGACCGCATCCCGGCGACGGACTCGATGGTCCGCTCGATCAGCTCCGGCCGGGCCGGCGTGAACACCACGATCGTCACGTCCGGCGGCACCAGGTCGGAGGTCGCCAGCAACCGGACGAAGTCGAAGTCGGTCTGCGAGGCGGACGGGTAGCCGACCTCGATCTCTTTGTAGCCCATGGCAACCATCAGCTCCAAGAACCGGCGCTTGCGGTCCGGGTCCATCGGGTCGGCGAGGGCCTGGTTGCCGTCCCGCAGGTCGACCGGCACCCAGAGCGGGGCGGTGCTGATCCGGCGGTCCGGCCAGTCGCGGTCGACCGGCGCAACCGGCACCTTGGCGAAGATGTCGCGGTACCGGTGGCTGGGCATCGGGGAGGGTTGCTGGTGGTTCCAGTCCATGCGGCCCAACGTACAACTCCTCAGACAAGCTGACAACCTGCGTACCTCTAGACTGTGCCCATGATTCGCCGTCACCCGCTCGCCGAGCAGGCCGCCGAGGAGCTGCTGCAGCGGATCGGCAGCGGCGAGTGGCAGCTCGGCCAGAAGCTGCCCGGTGAGACCACGCTGGCGGCTCAACTGGGGGTCGGCCGGTCGACGATCCGCGAGGCGATCCGGGAGTTGGCGGGCCGCCGGGTCCTGGAGAGCCGGCAGGGTGCGGGTGTCTTCGTGATCGCGCTGCAGGCCACCGAAGACTGGGACAAGGTGCTCCGCAAGGCCGACATCGCCGACCTGATGGAAGTGCGGCTCGCGATCGAGGCAGAGGCGGCCCTGCTGGCCGCGTCCCGTCGTACGCCGGCCGACCTCAAGATGTTTCGCTACACGCTGGCGGATCGGAAGAAGGCGTCGGAGAAGTCACCGGACGACTGGTACGTCGAGGCCGACCTGGCCTTCCATCGGGCGGTGGTGACCGCGGCGCACAACGCTGCCCTGGCGGACCTGTTCGACACGCTGGTGCCGCGGATCCGGCGGGCGATGATGGACATGCTGAAGCTCGACGAGACCCACCGGCACCGCCATGACCAGGCTGCCCATGAGGCTATCGCCGAGGCCATCCGCGACAAGGACCCACAGCGCGCCGCCGACTGCACCCGACAGCACCTCTCCGCGGTCCGCAGCACCGTCGGCTAGGCCCGATGCTCCTCGTGGAGTGACCGCAGCCAAGGGGTGAACGCGCTCAGGTCGGAGACGTTGTCCTGCGGGATGGCCAGCGGCCGGGCGCGTCGATCGGTCGGGCGGATCTGCACGGTCCGGAGTCCGGGCGGGCCGGTCGGGTCGTCGATGCTGGTGATGCCGGACCACCGCAGGCTGCGTCCCCGCGTGATGCCCTCGGCATCGACCTTGACGACCGGACGGTTCGTGACCAGCTGCCACAGGGTCAGCCCGGTGCCGTAGACGAACGCAGCCAGCGCGGTCAGCCGCAGTACGCCGAGGGCCCCGGAGATGTCGTCGTTGCGCCAGTGGTCGAGGTTCGTCCACGCCGACATCACCATCAGCAGGGCGAACCCGGCCAGCCGGATCGCCAGCCGCCCGCGCCGCGGCGGGAAGACGACGCTGCCCTTGGTCTCGAGCTCGGCGGTCCAGGCGTCAGCCGACATCAGGCACCCCAGGTGGCTGTGTGTTCGTCGGCCGTGGGCGGATCGGCGCCGTGCCGCGTACAGGTGATCGCAGCGGCCTTCACCGCGTAGTCCACGACCTCCCGCAGGTCCACGTCCGTCAGGCCGTCCAACCGCGCCGGACCGAGCAGCCCGCGCGAGTGCAGCCCTGCGATCAGCGCCGCCATGAACGAGTCGCCCGCGCCCACGGTGTCGACGACCTGGATCCGCGGCGCCGTCACCTCGATCCGCGCCTCGCGGCTGATCCCGATCGCGCCGTCCCCGCCGCGCGTGATCACCACGCACTGGGTCCGGCCGGCGCTCAGTAGCTCCGCCGCGATCTCGTCCGCCGACAGCCCGGGCCGCAGGAACTCGCAGTCCTCGTCGCTCAGCTTCACCAGGTCGGACAGCGCGGCCAGCTCACGTACGGCGGCCCACGTCGACACCGGGTCCGGAGTGATCGTCGGCCGCGCGTTCGGATCGAGCGTCACCGTCACCGGCTGGTCGGCCATCGCCTTCAGGAACGCGTGGATCGCCGCCGAACCGGGCTCCAGCACGGTCGCGATCGACCCGGTGTGGATCGCCGGGCAACCCCGCGACAGCGACAGCGCCGGCGGTTCCCAGGTGATGTCGAACTGGTACGACGCGACCCCGGCCGCGTCGAGCGTCGCGGTCGCCGTACTGGTCCGGAATCCCGGGTCGACCGAGCCGGGCGCCAGCTGGACGCCGTTCCCGAACAGGTGCGCGCCGAGCTGGTCGCCGTACGCGTCGGTCCCGAACCGGGTGACGAGCTCGGTCGGTACGCCGAGCCGCGCCAGGCCGACCGCGACGTTGGCCGGGGAGCCGCCCGGGGTCGCCTTGGTCTTGCCGTTGCCGTTCCTGGTGCGCGCCGCGCTGCCGACGATGTCCACGAGGGCCTCGCCGACGACGAGGACAGGTGCGCTCATCTGGCGTGCTCGAAGTCGATGGCGGAGTAGGCGCGCAGCTTCTCCAGCTGGTGCACGCTCTCGATGCTGCGGATCGTGCCGCTGCGCGACCGCATCACCAGCGAGTGGGTGCGCGCGGTGGACCGGCCGTACCGGACGCCGCGCAGCAGTTCGCCGTCGGTGATCCCGGTGGCGACGAAGAAGCAGTCGTCACCGCTGACCAGGTCGTCGGTGCTGAGCACCCGGTCGAGGTCGTGGCCGGCGTCGAGCGCCCGCTGCCGCTCCGCGTCGTCCTTCGGCCACAGCCGGCCCTGGATCAGGCCGCCCAGGCATTTCATCGCGCACGCCGCAATGATGCCCTCCGGCGTGCCGCCGATGCCGAGCAGCATGTCCAGGCCGGTGTCCGGCCGGGCCGCCTCGACCGCGCCGGCCACGTCGCCGTCGCTGATGAACTTGATCCGCGCGCCGGTGGCCCGGATCTGGGTCGCCAGCTCCTCGTGCCGCGGCCGGTCCAGCAGGACCACGGTGACGTCGTCGACCGTGGAGCCCTTCGCCTTGGCCACCCGCCGGATGTTCTCCGCGACCGGCAGCCGGATGTCGACCACCTCGGCCGCCTCCGGGCCGACCACGAGCTTCTCCATGTAGAAGACCGCGGACGGGTCGTACATCGAGTTCCGCGCCGACACCGCCATCACCGCGATGCCGTTGGCCATGCCCTTGGCGACCAGCGTGGTGCCGTCGACCGGGTCGACCGCGACGTCACAGTCCGGGCCGTCGCCCGAGCCGACCTGCTCGCCGTTGTAGAGCATCGGGGCGTTGTCCTTCTCGCCCTCGCCGATCACCACCGTGCCGTTCATCCCGACCGTGCCGATCAGGGTGCGCATCGCGTTCACCGCCGCGCCGTCGGCGCCGTTCTTGTCGCCGCGGCCGACCCAGCGGCCCGCCGCCATCGCCGCGGCCTCGGTGACCCGGACCAGCTCCAGGGCCAGGTTCCGGTCAGGCGCGTCCGCCTCGACCTCGAGATGGGCAGGTGGTGTGGTCGGGTCACTCATGCCACCGGATCGTAGCCAACACCCTCCGGGCCCTGATCGGCGAGATGGGACACTCGTGTCATGAGTTCGACGGGTCAGGGTGCTGCCGGCGAGGCGGAGGCACGCGAGAGAGCGCGCGCACGAGCCGAGGAGATCGCTTACCGGGAGCAGAACCGCCGGGACCGGGCCAAGGCCCGCACGCTGAAGAACATGGTCTGGGCGCTGCTGGCCTGTTTCGTCGTGGTCGCGTTCCTGATGGTCGTCACCTGGCGGCCCAAGGAGGAGCGGATCAAGGCGGTCGAGTACACCGCGCAGCTCGAGGACGCGAAGAAGGTCGCCCCCTGGGTCCGCGGCCCGGCCCCGATGCCGGACGGCTGGACCGCCACCAGCGTGCAGTTCCGCACCCCCGAGCAGAGCCCGGTCACCTGGCACCTCGGCATGGTCACCAACGAGAAGAAGTACGTCGGCCTGGAACAGTCCAATGTGACCGGCACGAAATTCCAGAGCGAGGAGCTCGGCAAAACCACCGACGACGGTACGTCGACCGTCGAAGGCGTCACCTGGCAGCGCAAGGTGCTGGAGGACCGCAAGGGCGAGAACGCCTTGGTGCTGGTCGGTTCCGGCGTCACCACGATCGTGGTCGGAAATGCCGGTTACCCCGCCCTTGAAGCGTTTGCTTCGGTCCTGGGCTGATCATTTCCTGACCACGTTCCGGACGGTCGTTGACACGTCGGGTAGCTGCGGGGTTCCATCGATTCTTCGGCTCGAATTTGCTCGGGGAAATCAGCAGAGGGAGCCTGCGTTGATTTCGACAGCCCAGGTCCGGGGTTGAGGCGAGCATGTTCGTCACCGGACTCCTGCTCGCCGCGGACGGTTCTCCCCAGCTCGGCGTACCCAAGCAACTTCTGGCCTATCACGGCGACACGCTGCTCGGAGCGACCCTCGGCACCGCCCGGGAGTGCGGTTTCGACCAGCTGGTCATGACGCTCGGTGCCGCGTCGGAACAGATCCGCGACCGGATCGACCTCGACGGCGTCCGGGTGGTCGAGTCGCCGCACGCCGACACCGGAAGCTCGTCGATCGTGCCCGCGATGGATGCCGTCGACCGCCGTACCGACGGCATCGTGGTGCTGCTCGGCGACCAGCCGGGTGTGACGTCGGCCACGGTCTGGTCGCTGGTCGCCGAGGTCGCCGGCCCGGCCACCCCGATCGGCGTCAGCCGGTACGACAACGGCCGTGCCCACCCGTGCTGGTTCGGCCGCGAGCTGTTCGGCGAGCTGCGCGGGCTGCGCAACGACGCCGAGCTGTGGGAGGTGATCGAGCTCGGCCAGTACCCGGTCACCCAGGTCGATGCCATCGGCAACGTTCCGCCGCGGCTCGAGACGTGGGACGACTACCGCCGGCTGGTGTCCGGTTTCAACCCGGCGCACGGCGCCTTCACGCCGGGAGCCTTCGACGACACCCATCCCACGCCACTGCCCGTCCGCGGCCCGCGCCGCCACCGCGCCACTCCCTGATCAGTCCGCGCCCACCAGTCGCAGGCCGACGACGCCGGTGACGATGAGGGCGATGCAGGCCAGCCGGGCCGGCGTGATCGGCTCGCCGAACAGCAGGATGCCGAGCGTGACGACGCCGATCGATCCCAGGCCGGTCCAGATCGCGTACGCCGTACCGACCGGAAGGTGATCCAGCGTCTTCGCCAGCAGGACGACGGACGTCACGCCGAAGACCAGCACTCCGACGGTCGGCCAGAGCCGGCTGAACCCTTCACTCGGCTTGAGGCTGAGTGCGAAGGCGATCTCGAACGCCGCCGCCGCGAGCAGAACCAACCACGCCATCAGGCCGCCAGCGCTCCTCTCAGGTGCCGCAGCGTGACGGTCGCGACCCGGGCGCCGAGCGCCTCCGCGGTCCGCAGGTCCGTGGCCGGCGGCGCCTTCTCGGCCGACAGGTCGGCGTCGGACTGCGCCATCGCGCCGAGCCAGCTGCCGAGCCGGTTGAGATCCTCGATACTTGCGGTGCTCTCGGCCCAGCCCGGGTAGATGTCCAGGCCGACCCAGATCATCCCGTGCTGGGCCGCGAACACGGCGAAGTCGACCAGGCTGTTCAGCTTGTCGCCGGACATCGCCTTGGAGTTGGTGAACCCGGCGGCGATCTTGTCCCGCCAGGCCAGGTTGTCGGCCCAGGCCCGGACACTCTCCTCGGCGAACTTCTTGAACACCCAGCTCGGGCTGCCCATGTACGTCGGGGCGCCGAAGACGATCGCGTCCGCGGCGGCGAGCCGGGCCCAGTCGTCCTCGGTCAGCTCGTCCAGCGGCACGAGCTCGGCGACGGCGCCCGGCACGGTCGAGGCGCCGGCCGCGACTGCCTCGGCCTGCCTGGCCGTGTGGCCGTAGCCGGAGTGGTACGCGATCACGATCCGGGCGGGGGTGATGCTCATCGACGTCCTCGCTTCGCTCCGGGCGCCGATGAGGCACGATATGCACTGTGCTTGATGATGAACTCGCTTCGCTCGTTCATGCCTTCCTCCAGGGTCTTTAGCGGACTACAGTCCGTCTTATGAACGACAGTACCGGACCGCGGTCCGCTTCACAACGAGATCTTCCGGTCGTCGGACAGGCGCGCCCGGAACGCGCGGACGCCCGGCGGAACCGGCTGAAGGTGCTGGAGGCGGCGGAGCGGCTCTTCACCGAGCACGGCGTGAAGAACGTGTCGCTGGATGCGATCGCCGCGGCGGCGGGGGTCGGCAAGGGGACGGTGTTCCGCCGTTTCGGCGACCGGGCCGGGTTGGCGGTCGCCCTGCTCGACGAACGCGAGCTCGAACTCCAGGCCAAGGTCCTCAGCGGTCCACCGCCGCTAGGCCCCGGCGCGTCCGCGCTCGAGCGGGTGACGGCGTTCCTGGACGCCTACCTCGACCTGCTGGACCGGCACATCGAGCTGTTCGTGGACAGCGAGAACGCCTCCGAAGGCGCCCGCTACCGCATCGGCTCCTACCACCTCTGGCACCGCCACCTGTCGCTACTGATCGAAGACGCCCGCCCGGACCTGGACGCCGACTACACGGCGCACCTGCTCCTGGCCCCGCTGGCCGCTGACCTGCACCATGCGCTCCGGATCGGGGGTTTCGCCCTGGCCCGGATGAAGTCCGGACTCGGTCAGGCCGCCGAGTCGCTGCTGCGACTCTCGACAAGTTGACCCAACCGGATCTCCGTGAACAGGCTGGGGAGAAGAGTCTCGTGCTGGAGGTCCGCGATGGACGAGCCGACTCGTATATCCCGACGGAGCCTGTTGTGGCTGACTGCTGTTGCGGCCGGTGCCGCGGCGTGTGGTGATGCGGCAGAAGACGCGGGGCCGCCTGAGGCGACCGTTCCCGCGCCGAGCCCGACCCTGGCCTCACCGACGTCGAGGCTGTCCGGCGACCTGAAGATCCTGCTCTGGAGCCACTTCGTGCCGAGCCACGACGCGTGGTTCGACCCGTTCGCGAAGAACTGGGGCTCGGAGGTCGGCGTCAACGTCACCGTCGACCACATCAACAACACCGAGATCGTGGCCCGGACCGCGGCCGAGATCCAGGCCAAGCAGGGGCACGACCTGATCCAGTACATCGCGCCGTTGTCGCAGTTCGAGCCGAGTGTCGTCGACCTCAAGGACGTCGCGCAGGAGGCCCAGCGGCGACACGGCGAGCAGTTGGCGCTGTGTGTGAAGTCGAGCCAGAACCCGGCCACCGGAAAGCACTACGCGTACTCGCCGGGCTGGGTGCCGGATCCGGGCGACTATCGCAAGAGCCTGTGGGAGTCGGTCGGCCTGGCCGACGGCCCGGCGTCGTGGGAGGACCTGCACCGCGGCGGCGCGGAGATCAAGAAGGCCAAGAGCATCCAGATGGGTGTGGGCATGTCCCAGGAGATCGACTCCAACATGGCCGGCCGGGCCTTGATGTGGTCGTACGGCGCCTCGATCCAGAACGAGAACGAGGAGGTGGTGATCAACTCGCCGGAGACGATCGCTGCGGTCGAGTTCATGCAGCGCCTGTTCAAGGACACGATGACGAACGAGGTCTTCTCCTGGAACCCCGCCTCCAACAACCAGGGCCTGATCGCCGGCCAGATGTCCTACATCCTGAACTCGATCTCGGCCTGGCGCACCGCCCAGGAGGCCAACCCGGAAGTTGCGGACGACATCTACTTCGTGCGGGCGCTGAAGGGCCCGAAGGCCGGACTCGCCGCTCAGCACGTGATGTACAACTGGATCGTCCCGAGCCACGCGCGCAACGTCGACGCGGCGAAGGAGTTCCTGCTGCACTACACCGCCAACTGGCCGTCGGCGACGTACCACTCGAAGCTCTACGACCTGCCGGCGTTCCCGAAGCTGGTGCCGCAGCTGAACAGCTGGCTGGACAACGATCCGTTCGGCGCGAAGCCGGCCGACAAGCTGTCGGTGCTGAAGAACGCGATCGAGTGGAGCACCAACATCGGCTACCCGGGGCCGGCGAACACGGCCGAGGGCGAGGTCTTCGCGACGTTCGTCATCCCGAACATGTTCGCGAAGGCGGCCCGCGGCGAGCTCAGCCCCGAGCAGGCGGTCACCGATGCCGAGCGGCAGATCAAGCCCATCTTCGACAAGTGGCGGCAGCGCGGTCTGGTCGGCGGAGTGTAGGTGAGGTCGAGTGGCTGTCGTCGAAGTCCGCAACCTGCGCAAGGTGTTCGACGGCGGCCGGGCCCGCCGTCGCGGCGCACATGGCCGGGTCGACGCAGTCGACGGGGTCGACCTCGCGACGGCCGAGGGGGAGTACCTCGTGCTGCTCGGCCCCTCGGGCTGTGGGAAGACCACGCTGCTGCGGACGATCGCGGGCCTCGAGCGACCGACCGACGGTGAGGTCCGGATCGACGGGCACGTCGTGAACGAGTTGCCGCCGCGGGCCCGCCGGGTCGCAATGGTCTTCCAGAGCTACGCGTTGTACCCACACAAGACGGTGCGCGCCAACATCGTGTTCCCGCTCAAGGCACAAGGGATCGACAAGGCGGAATGGGCGGGCAAGACCCAGTGGGCGGCCGAGTTGCTCGGAATCGGGTCCCTGCTCGACCGGCGGCCTCGGCAACTGTCCGGCGGCGAGCGGCAGCGGGTCGCGCTGGCCCGGGCGCTGGTCCGCGAGCCCAGCGTGTTCCTGCTCGACGAGCCGCTGTCCAACCTGGATGCGAAGCTGCGGGCGAGCGCGCGCGACGAGCTCAAGCGGTTCCAGCGCCGGGTCCGGACCACCACGATCTACGTGACCCACGACCAGGTCGAGGCGATGGGCCTGGGCGACCGGATCGCGGTCATGTACGCCGGCCGGATTCGGCAGCTCGGTCCACCGGTCGAGGTGTACGACGAGCCCGCGGACACCTTCGTCGCCACCTTCCTCGGGTCGCCGCCGATGAACCTCGTGCCACGAGACGGCGTACTCGTCGGCTTCCGGCCCGAACATCTGCTGCCGGCGTCGCTGGTGCACGGTGACGACCGGCTGCTGGTGCCGTTCCAGGTCGACCGGGTGGAGCACCTGTCCGGAGACCGGCACCTGTACGGCGTCGTCCGCGGGCTGGGGGCGGAGACGCGGGTGATCGCGCGGCTGCCGGCGACCGTGACGGCTCCGGTCGAGCCGGGTGAGGAGCACGAGTTCGCCGTACACGCCGAGCGGTTGCGGTTCTTCGACGCGGACAGCGGCCAGCGGACCGAGCCCGTATCGGTGCGGACCGGGTCATGACCGATCCCGCCCTCCTCCCACCACGCCCACCCAGTCAGCCGGCCGAGGTGCGACCCGAGGTCTCACCGCCGGTCGATCTGGGAGTGCGGCGACGGTTCGCCGACCGCGAGGGGCTGCTCGCCTGGGTGTTCCTGCTGCCGTCGGTCGGCTACATCGTCGCGTTGGTGGCGGTCCCGTTCTTCCTCGCGATCGCGTTCAGCTTCAGCGACGTCACGGCCGGGGACCCGAGCTTCGACTGGGCCGGGCTGGGGAACTACCAGAACGTCTTCGACGACCCGGTCTTCTGGCGATCACTGCGCAACACCATCGTGTTCACGGTCGTCTCGATGGTGCTGATCGTTGTTCTCGGCAAGATTCTGGCGAACATCCTGGTCGCCGACTTCCACGGCAAGTGGGTGGTCCGGTTCCTGGTCCTGCTGCCCTGGACCACGCCGGTCGCGCTATCCACGATCGCGTGGTTGTGGCTGCTGGACTCGGTGTTCTCGCCGATCGACTGGGTACTGCGCGAGTTCGGCGTGATCGACGCCAACATGTACTGGCTCGGCAAGCCGAACCTCGCGATCGGGTCGGTCATCCTGGTGCACGTCTGGCGGCTGGTCCCGCTCGCCGCGGTGATCATGATGGCCGGGCTGGTGGCCATCCCGAAGGACGTCCAGGAGGCCGCGGCGGTGGACGGCGCCGGCTTCTGGCGGCGGATGCTCGAGATCACCGTCCCGCTGACGCTGCCGATCATCGCGGTGGCGGCGCTGTTCGGGGCGATCCTGACCTTCACCGACATGGCCGTCGTCTACGTGCTGACTCGGGGCGGCCCGACCAACTCCACCCAGGTGCTGGCGAGCTGGGCGTTCTTCCGCGGGATCGAGGGTGGCGACGTCGGCCAGGGCGCGGCGATCGCGTTGTTCCTGTTCCCGTTGCTGCTGGCAGCCGCGATCGCGATTCTCCGGGCGGTACGGCGGATGGACGTCTCGTGAAGGCAGCCGAGATCGAGCAGTTGCGGCGGCAGGCGCGCCGGCGTCACGTGGCGTCCCGGATCGCCGTGTACCTGCTGGCGATCCTGGCCGCGCTCGGCGCTGCCGGGCCGTTCATCTGGGCCGGAATCACCGCGTTCAAGGAGAACCGCGACCTCTACCGGCGGACCAACAACCCGTTCCTGTTCAACCTGACGCCGACCAGTGAGCACGTCGACTACCTGTTCAACAGCACGGAGTTCCCGACGTTCGTGTGGAACACGGTCTGGGTCGGTCTGCTGGTCACCGCGATCACGCTCGGTCTCAGTCTCCCGGCGGCGTACAGTCTGGCCCGGCTGGACCGCCCGTGGTCGGGACCGATGGCCATCGCGATCTTCTTCGTCTACCTGGTTCCACCGACGCTGCTGTTCCTGTCGCTGTCGCGGGTGGTGGTGGCCGCCGGGCTGCAGGACCGCACGTGGTCACTCGTGCTCGTCTACCCGACCATCACGATCCCGGTCTCTGTCTGGCTCCTGATGGGCTTCCTGCGGTCGATCCCGAAGGACATCGAGGAACAGGCGATGGTCGACGGCTACAGCCGGCTCGGCGCCTTCGTGCGTACCGTCGTACCGCTGGTGTTCCCCGGCGTGGTGGCGGTGGTGGTCTTCGCGTTCACGCTGACCGCGAGCGAGTTCATCTACGCGCTGGCCTTCGTGTCTCCGTCCGGCGAGAAGCCGATCAGCACCGGCGTCCCGACCGCGCTGGTCCGCGGCGACGTCTTCTTCTGGCAGTCCCTCCAGGCCGCCACCGTCCTGGTCGCGGTCCCCATCGCCCTCGTCTTCAACCTCTTCCTGGAACGCTTCATCACCGGCTTCACCCACGGAGCCGTCAAGGGCTGAGCCTGAAGGTCAGTCGGACTTTTCCTCGTGGGTGGCTTGGGCTTTGGCGAGGCGTTCGCGGGCGCCGTCGAGCCAGTGCTGGCAGGTGGCGGCCAGTTCTTCGCCGCGTTCCCAGAGGGCGAGGGACTCCTCGAGGGTGGTGCCGCCGGCTTCGAGTTTGCGGACCACCTCGACCAGCTCCTCGCGGGCCTGCTCGTAGGAAATCTCCGGTCGGTCTCCGCTCACGTGTTCTCCTCGGACTTGACTTCGACAGCGAATCGGCCGTCGCTGACGCGTGCCTGCAGCAGATCGCCGGCAGCCACCTGCGCCACTTCCCGTACGGCGGTCCCGTCTGCCAGCTGCAGCACGGAGTACCCCCGCTCCAGCGTCGCCTTCGGGCTGAGCGCCCGCACGCTCGCCAGCCGGTGCGTGATGTCGTCACTCGCCCGATCCAGCCGATGGGTCAAGGTACGACGGTTCCGCTCCACCAGGGCCGTGATCTCGTCGGACCGCCGCTGCAGGTCGGTCACCGGTGCCGCGAGCGACGGCCGGCTCCGAATCGCCGCGAGCGCATGCATCTCCCGCTGCAGCCAGCCCGTGATCGCCCGCAGACCGCGCTCCCGCAGCAGCCGCACGCCATCCAGCTCCTCGCGCACATCCGGAACGATCCGCTTCGCCGCATCCGTCGGTGTCGACGCGCGCAGATCCGCGACCAGGTCAAGCAAGGGCGAGTCCGGCTCGTGGCCAATCGCACTGACCACCGGCGTCCGCGCCTGGGACACCGCGCGGATCAGGCCCTCGTCCGAGAACGGCAGCAGATCCTCCAGTGATCCGCCGCCGCGCGCGATCACGATCACCTCGACCGACTCGTCTCCGTCGAGCTTCCGCAGCGCCGTCATCACCTCACCCGCCGCCGCAGGCCCCTGCACCGACGCGTACTCCACCCGGAACGCCACCGCCGGCCACCGGCGCTTCGCGTTCTCCAGCACGTCCCGCTCGGCCGCGGAGTCACGACCGCAGATCAGCCCGATCGTGTGCGGCAGGAACGGCAACGCCTTCTTCCGGTACGACGCGAACAAGCCTTCCGCGGCAAGGAGTTGCTTCAGCCGCTCGATCCGGGCCAGCAGCTCGCCGATCCCGACGTGCCGGATCTCGTTGACCGCGAGCGCGAGCGTGCCGCGGCGGGCGAAGAAGTTGGGTTTCGCGTTCACCACCACGCGGGAGCCGTCGGTGACGGGCGGGTCGACCGCCTCGAACACCCGGCGGTTGCAGGTGAACCGCAGCGAGATGTCCGCGTCGGTGTCGCGCAACGTGCCGAACACCGTGGTCGTCCCACGCCCGATCGACACGTCGGTCAGCTGCCCCTCGACCCACACCGCGCCGAGCTGGTTGATCCAGCTGGCAATACCGTTCGCGATCGTGCGAACGGCTGCAGGCGCATCCGGCGAGGTCTCCAAAGCCACGTCCAGACCCTACGGCCCCGCGCCGACAATCTCTCAGCCGGGCGCGGCCAGTTGCCGGATCACCTTTTCGAGCAGGCCGTCCGGGAGTACGCCGGGCAGCGTCAGCTGCTCCAGCATGTAGCCGCCGACGGTCAGGTACAGCAGGAGCGGGTCGCCAGGCAGGCCGTGCTCGCGGTGCAAGTGGATGTTCTCGTCCAGGTTCTCCCGGACCCGCTTGGCCAGCGCCTCCTGGAGTGCGGGCCGGCGCGTGGCCTCGAGGCGGAGCTCGAGGAGCGCCAGGTAACCGGCCCGGTCCTTGGTCAGCCGCTCCTGCAGGAGATGGAGCAGCGCGGTCAGGGACTCGGTCGACGGCGGCTGGTCCAGATGCTCCGGATCGGCGCCGAGCCGGTCGTGGACCCGCATCCCGGCCTGCAGCAGCAGGTCGTCACGGTTGGCGAAGTAGTTCGACGTCGTCCCGTTCGGCACGTTCGCCGCCAGGTCGATGGATCGGAAGGTCAGGCCGCGCGCGCCCTCGGCCGCGAGCACCTCGATCGCCGCGTCCACCAGCGCGGTCCGCCGTTCCGGATTGGTCCGCATCAGCTTCTCCCTTGGTAAACCACTTCGTGCATAGTGCTCTGTCTGGAGTGGTTTCACCAAGTACCCGGAGACGCTGCACAACCGGCGTCGCCGTACTCACCTACCATCAGGCCTGACATGCACCCCCTCCTACTCCTCGACTTCGACGGACCCCTGAATCCGCATCGTGCGCAGGGGATTCCGGCCGGCTACGAGCGACACGAGATCGTCGAGGGGGACAGGTCGTGGGTGGTGCTGCTGAATCCGCAGCACGGCGTGGAGCTCAACGCGCTCGCGGAGGTGTTCGAGCTGGTCTGGGCGACCTCGTGGGAGCACGGCGCGAACCGTTTGCTGGCCCCGCGGCTCGGGCTCCCGCGCTTGCCGGTGATCCAGTGGCCGGATCGGAGGCCGGTACGGCGGGGGTCGTGGAAGACGCCGTACGTCGCTGGGTGGGTGGGCGACCGCCCGTTCGTCTGGGTGGATGACGAGGTGGGGGCGGAGGATCAGGCGAGGCTCGGCGGGCGTGGGGTGGTGCACCGTGTGGACGCGCGAACCGGGCTTACCCGATCCGACTTCAGGGCCCTTCGGGAGTACGGAAATTCCTTTGCGGGGAAGGGAAAACACCCGCACCATTGAGGTGCTGGAAACACCTCCCGGGGGGAGCCGTCCGGACAGGGCGGACGGCTCCTCGACGCGAGCGCGGTGATGCTGGTCACAAAACCGGGCGACTCGGGTGCTGCGTGATCCGGCCCGTACCATGGGGGCGTGACTGCCCAGCCTGAGAACACTTCCACGACCGCGGTGAAGACCAAGCGGGTGCTGCTCGCTGCGCCGCGTGGGTACTGCGCCGGGGTGGACCGGGCGGTGGTGGCCGTGGAGAAGGCCCTCGACCTGTACGGGCCGCCGGTCTACGTGCGCAAGGAGATCGTGCACAACAAGCACGTCGTGCAGACCCTGCAGGCGCGCGGCGCGATCTTCGTCGACGAGACCGACGAGGTGCCCGAGGGCGAGACGGTGATCTTCTCCGCGCACGGCGTCGCCCCGGTGGTCCACCAGGAGGCGGCCGCGCGGCAGCTGAAGACGATCGACGCGACCTGCCCGCTGGTGACCAAGGTCCACCACGAGGCCAAGCGGTTCGCCGCCACCGACTACGACATCCTGCTGATCGGCCACGAGGGCCACGAGGAGGTCATCGGCACCAGCGGCGAGGCGCCGGACCACGTCCACCTCGTCGACGGCCCGGGCGACGTGCCGAACGTGACGGTCCGCGACCCCGAGAAGGTGGTCTGGCTGTCCCAGACCACGCTGTCCGTCGACGAGACGATGGAGACCGTACGGCGGCTCCGCGAGCGGTTCCCGAAGCTGCAGGACCCGCCCAGTGACGACATCTGCTACGCGACCCAGAACCGCCAGGCCGCGGTCAAGAAACTGGCCGCGGAGGCCGACCTGATGATCGTGGTCGGCTCCCGCAACTCCTCGAACTCGGTGCGCCTGGTCGAGGTCGCCCTCGAGCACGGCGCGAAGGCCGGCCACCTGGTCGACTACGCCGCCGAGATCGACGAGGCCTGGCTGGAGGGTGTCGACTCGGTCGGAGTCAGCAGCGGCGCGAGCGTGCCCGAGGTGCTGGTCCGCGACGTCCTGCGCTGGCTGGCCGAGCGCGGGTACGCCGAGGTCCAGGAGGTCACCACGGCCGAGGAGAGCCTGACGTTCGCCCTGCCTCGCGAGCTCCGCAGTGACCTCAAGGCGGCCGGCCTGCCGACCACCGGCACCTCGGACCACGCCTGGACTATTTGATCACCAGCTTGATGGTCTTGCTGGTGTCGAACGGCCCGTCGTTGCCGCAGTACCCCACCGTGTAGCGGAAGGTGTAGGTGCCCGGCTTCGTGTAGGTGTGGGTGTCGATCCGGTAGGTCTCGCGGCCGGTGGTCCGCTTCTTCGCGTTCTCGCACGTCACCGCACCGCCGTCCGACCCGCCCGGGAGCTGGCCGTCGCCCCACGTGTAGTTCGTGCCGCCGGACAGGTTGAGGAACGACGTGTCGGCGGGCAGTTGCTGTCCCTCCGAAGTGATCGGCCTGATCACCGTCCCGGACACCGTGACATTGATGGTGACAGTCCGGCCGTTGATGGTCGGGTCCAGCTTGACGTCGACACTGGTCGGCGGCGCGGCAGGCGGGGTCGTCGTGGTCCTGGTTCCGGTGGCTTTGGCTCCCGTGGTGACACCGCTCCCAGGTTTGGGAGTTCCCGAGGGACCCACTGTCCTCGATTGGAACGGCTTCGGTGTGTTGACGATTGTCGGCGTCGTCGCGACCACCGTGGCCGGCGCGCTCGGGGTGTTGGCCACCGGCGGGCTGCTGTTGATGTCGGTGAGGTTGCCGGCGGCAACGGTGACGGCGACCACGGCGGCCGCGGCCAGTGTCACCACGCCGGCGGTACGGCGACGCCGTACCGAACGGACCCGGGCGAACACGCTCTCGCTCGGCACCCCGCTCGGCGGTGGCGGATCGGCGACGAGTTGCTCGAACTTGTGCTTGAGATCGTCGGTCATGGTCAGCCCTCCTTCTGGACCGGGGTGGGAAGTGCGGTGATCAGTGCGTGTTCGCGGAGCTTGGCGAGCCCGCGGGAGACGTTGGACTTCACGGTGCCGACCGAGCAGCCCATGATCTGGGCGATCTCGGCTTCCGGCAGGTCCTCGAAGTACCGCAGCACCAGCGTCGCCCGGGTACGGCGGGGGAGTGTCGCGAGTGCCCGCAACAACAGGTCGCGGTCGTCGACTGCGCCGTACTCCTCCCGGCCCTGCGACTCGGGCAGCTGCTCGGTCGGTGTCTCGCCCCGCCACTTCCGCCGCCACCACTGGGTGCTGGTGTTCACCATCACCGTCCGGGTGTAACTCTCCAACGCGTTGCCGCTGCGCAACGAGCTTCGGTGGAACCACACCTTGGTCAGCGAGGTCTGCACCAGATCCTCGGCCAGATGCCACTCCCCGGTCAGCAAGTACCCGAACCGCTGCAACGCGGTGAACCGCCCGTCCACGAACTCGGCGAACTCGCAGTCCCGTCCTGGATCCATCCCAACCCCTATCTAGCGCAACTCGGTCAGACCTGAGATGCCCCGGCGGGGAGCAAAGGTTGAGCGGTTGCGCGAGAAAGAATGTCAGGTGCTGAGCGGCTTCCCCAGGTACCCCCGGGCGATCATCGTCACCCACTCGTGGACGGAGTCCTCGGCGGGCGCGAGCGGGCCGGGCCGGAAGTGCGGCGACTCCGCCCCGCGCTGCACGGACTCGCACGCAGCCCAGTCCTCGCGGTTGGTGACGTCCCAGAACTCCACGGCGTACGACGGGTCCGTCACCTCGGCCGGGAAGTACCAGGAACACTCGATTGCAGTCACCCCGGGCGCGCGCGGCTTGAGCCGGTGCGTCATCACGTAGTCGGGATGCAGCGAGATCAGCAGGTTCGGGAACAGCCCGAGGTAGTTCACCCGCCGCGGATCCACTCCGGGCAGCGGCACCCCGCGCGACCGCCCGTCGAGCGACATCGTCTCGGCATCCGGTCGCAGGTCCATCAGGCCGCCGACCCACGCGCCCGGCAGGTTCCAGTTGTCGCCCGACGTCGGCGGCGACACCTTGCACAGCTCGGGGTGGATGAGCGGGCAGTGGTAGCACTCGTGGTAGTTCTCGACGATCGTCTTCCAGTTGGACGCGACGTCGTACCGATGCCGCGCCTTGAGCTCCAGGGCCTCGGGCCGATACGGCGCGACCAGCTCGGTGATCCCGCCGAGGTGCTCGGCGAACGGGCCCGCCGTACCCGTCGCGTTCACGAACAGCCACCCGTGCCACACCTCAGCCGGCAACTCGACGAGCTTGTACGGCGCCGCGTCGAACGTCTCGCCCATCCGCGGCGCAGCCTTCACCGCGCCGTCGAGCTCGTACGACCACCCGTGGTACGGGCAGACCACCGCCCGCCGATCGCTCGACTCGTCGCAGGGCAGCAGCTCATGCCCGCGATGCCTGCAGGTGTTGGCGAATGCCCGCGGCCGATCGCCGAACGTCAGCACCACCCCGACGTCGCCCACGGTCAGCGCCCGCTGCGTCGTACCTGCCGACAACTCGTCCACTCGCCCGAGACAGGTCCAGCTCCCGGCGAAGAAGTGCCGCCGCTCCCACGCGAGTACGTCGGGGTCCGTGTACGCCTCCTGCGGCAACATCACCGACTCCCCATGAGGCCGCAGCGCAGCCTCCAATCCGCGAGCATTCACCGGAGCTTTCGTCATCCGCCCACTATCGGCCGTAACCCCTTTCCACGTCGACCATCGCGTGGGCCAGGATGATCCGATGAGCTCGCAAGGAAGCTTCCGCCTCGCGGCGTACGCGGTCTGCATCGTGGACGGCCGGGTGCTGCTCGCCCACTACAGGTCGGAGAACTGGACGCTGCCAGGTGGCCGGGTCGAGCACGCGGAGGACCCGTTCGACACCGTGATCCGGGAGGTCGCCGAGGAGACCGGCCTCACCGCCGTCGTGGAGCGCCTGCTGGGGGTCGACTCGCGGGTGATCCCCTCAGCTGAGGCCCGTGCCGGCATCGAGCACCAGAACATCGGCATTTACTACCAGGTCCGAATCACCGGCGGCGACCTCCGTCCGGAGCCGAACGGCGAAACCCCCGAGTCCGCCTGGACGCCACTCCACGAAGTCCCCGCGCTCCGCCGTTCATCCCTGGTCGACGTTGGTCTGGCGCTGTCTCAGACCAACCCGCCGACCGGTCACGTCCCGCCCGTCCCAGTCGGCGGCCTGATCCAGCATTAGCGGGCGCCGGCGGCGTACAGGCTGAGGACGCGATCCCAGCCGGTGTCGTAGCCCGCGCGGGCGCGTACGCCGTCCGGCCGGCGCTCCCAACCGGTGTGGGTCAGGACCACCTCGGTGCCGTCGGCAACTGCGGTGAAGGTGACGGTCACGTGGCCGGCCTGCTGTGGGTCGGACCCGGGGTGCCAGGTGAAGCTGACCGACTTGGGCGGGTCCCAGTCCGACACCGTGCCCCACGAGCCGATCTCGCCGTCGTCGCCGTACTCGACGATCCGCCCGCCGACGGCGCCCTCCAGTCGCACCCCGCGGGCCTTGTCCTCCGCGATCGAGTGCGTCAGCAACGGCCACCACTGTGACATCTCGGCCGTGAACACCTCGAACGCCCGCTCCGGCCCGACCGGCACCACGACCTTCTTCACCAACGGCGCGAGCTCCTGCTGGATGTTCATGTCTCCTCCTCGGTACGCCGTCCCTCGGTCCGGCGGATGTGATCCGCGTACGCCTCGAGGGCGTCGCCCCAGAACTGGTCGAGCCAGCCGCGCAGCTCGTCCAGGCCGGTCCGGTCGATGCGGTAGATGTTCCGCGTGCCCCGCGACTCGTGACTCACCAGGCCCACTGCCCCGAGCACTTTCAGATGCTGGGAGATCGCCGGCCGGCTGACCGGCACCCGCTCGGCCAACCCGCCGACCGAGCTCGGCCCACCCTGCCGCAGCGTCTCCAGGATCGCCCGCCGCGTCGGATCCCCCAGGGCATCCAGCACGGCGCCGACCATTCCGTAAGTCCCCACGAACGGTAAGTTGCCACTAACCATTCGATTCGTCAAGACCTCACGACAGACCACCGCACCGCGACCGGGGCTGCCGGGTGCGGTGCGGTGGTCCGGGGCGGTCCTTCAGTTGAAGGGATCGAGGGTGAGGTAGGCCTGCTGCGGGTTGCCGTCGTGCACGAGGGACTCGTGGGCGCCGACGTCGTCGAAGGCGAACGCGTAGGCCTTCCCGTCGGCCATCTGGGCGTGGATGTGGCGGGCGTAGTGGTTCGTGACGCCGTCGAGGTAGAAGCCGGCGTTGTTCGGGTCGGGCTGGTTCGGGTTCGTCAGCAGCGTGGAACGGGTGTAGCCGGCGCACAGGGTGCGGGAGATCGGGCCGCGGACCTGGTCGTTCGGTGCGTCGAGCAACTTGAAGCAGCCGAAGATGCTGGCCGAGTCAGGTTTCTGGAACGACGTGACGACCGCGCCCGAGCTGTTGCTGAAGTTCATGGCGTTGCCGGAGACACGGCCGAAGTACTTGATGCTCGGCTGGTCGCTGAACGGCGTGACCGTCAGCGTCTCCGAGCTGTACTTGGACCAGACCCGGTTCACGTAGTCATCCATCGCGTTCGCCGGGAGCGCGCCGGTCTCGACGCCGTACAGCGGGGACAGTGCGCGTAGGACGCTGCCGTCCGGTGATGTCTGGACCAGGTTGGCCCAGCCGCCGGGCTGCCCGCGGAGCGCGTTGAGGACACCGTTGTAGCCGCCGGGTTTCAGGTGGCCGGTGTACTTGTCGGTCCCGTTGGCGAGTTGCACGCCGACGGCGTACGGCGCGGAGAACATGTCGACCTGAGTGCTGTTGATCCACAGACCCGCGTCGTTCAGCGTGTACTCGGACCAGTTGAACAGGATGTTGCGGTTCGGGTCGCTCGGGTTCTGTACGGCGGGCTGCACCAGGCCGCCCGTCGTGAGCTTGAAGACGAGCTTCTGGCCGTAGGAGAAGTACACCCGGCCGGAGAACTTCGGCATCCGGATGGTGAGCGACTGCCCGTTTGCCGGTCCGGCGATCGAGGCGTCCGGCGCGGGCGTCGGCGGGTTGCCGCCGGCCGGCCACGCGTGGAAGTTGCCCGCAGCATCGGCCCAGCCTTGCTGTCCAGTAGCCAGGTTGGTGCCGAGGTTGTAGACGTAGACCGGATCCGCGCGGCCCGAGTTGTTGGTGATCTTCAGCGGGATGGTCGCCGGAACGGCCGCCGCCGGACTGTCGTTCGTGGCGGTCAGAACGCCGGCAATGCTCGCCGCGGCCACGGCGATCGCCAGCAGATGGAGTTTGATGCGCACTGTTCCTCCTCACAGGGGGCGTGTGAGAGCGCTCTCACCGTTTCGTGCCGCCACCATCGCTGTCAATGGCCCGCCGCTGTCGGCTTTCCGACAGGCGCGAATGGTCAGCCGGCTTGGGAATGGTCAGCCGGCCTGGGTCGGAGGCCACTTCCGCATCGGGTCGGGGTCCTCCAGCGCCAGGAACTCCGGAGCGGTCAGCGGGCGGACGGAGGCCTCGATCGACTCCATCGCGGTGAGCTCGGCCTCGGTGACGTGCAGGTCCCGGAGCTTTCGCGCGGTGATGAAGACCCGGCGCTCGAACGACCCGACCGTGCCGTTGTACGCCTCCACCGCAGACGTCAGCGACCGGCCGACCCGGCTCAGGTGGTCGCCCATCGTGCTGAGCCGCTCGTACAACTCGCGGCCGAGCTCGAACACCTGCTGCGCGGACTCGGTCAGCGCCGACTGGTTCCACGCGTACGCCGCCGCGCGCAAGGTGGCGATCAGCGTGGTCGGCGTCGCCAGGATCACCCGCCGCTCAGCGCCGTACTCGAGCAGGCTCGGCTCGACGTCGAGCGCCGCGGACAGGAACGACTCGCCGGGCACGAACAGGATGACGAACTCCGGCGATGGCGACAGTCGCGTCCAGTACGCCTTAGACGCGAGCTGATCCACATGCGTGCGCAAGTGCCGGGCATGCGCCCGCAACCGGTCCTCTCGGAAGGAGGCGTCGTCCGACTCGGCCGCCTCGAGGAATGCGGCCAGCGGCACCTTCGAATCGACGACCAGATTCTTGCCCTCGGCAAGTCTCACCACGAGGTCCGGCCGCAGCAGCCCGTCCTCGCCGACGGTCGTCGTCTGCTCGGTGAAGTCGCAGTGCGCGACCATGCCGGCCAGCTCGACCGTACGGCGAAGATGCAACTCACCCCAGCGCCCCCGCACCTGCGGTTTTCGAAGCGCCGTCGACAAGGAGGCCGTTTCCCGGCGGAGCGCCTCGCCGCTCATCCGCACCTCGTTGACCTGTTGATGAAGCTGGCTCTGCCAGGCCGCGCGTCCTTGCTCCAGTTGATTCAGCTGCGCGTGCAGGCGATCCAGCGCCTCTTTCACCACGGCCTGGCCGCCCATCTGCTGGCCGACCGTCGTCCTCTCCTGGGTCAAATCGACGACGCGATCCTCAGCGGCATCCCGCTCGGCCGTCACCCGCGCGAGCAGGGCGCCGTCCCGCCCGCGCACCCAGAGCACGCCGAACACAGCCCCGAGGAGCAACCCCACGAGGAGGAACAGCAGCATCAACAACACCGTCGTACCGGTCATGTGACAGATAGTGCCGAACGCCGCCGACAGTTTCCGCCCAACTCCCGCAGAGTGCCGGAAGAATGCCGAAAGAATGCGTGCTCAGTGCCGGGTGCGTTCCGGATCCGCGAGCAAGACTCGACGTCAGCAGTCCATCGCGGGGAACGAGTAGCCCTGCGCCTTCAGGAGGGGGAGCATCGTGTCGAGAGCGGCAACTGTCTGCGAGCGGTCCCCGCCGCCGTCGTGCATCAGGACGATGTTGCCCCGGTGGGCGTGCGTCAGGACGTTGTGGACGATCGCCTGCGTGCCCGGCCGGGCCCAGTCGCGCGGATCGACGTCCCAGAGCACCTGCACCATCCCGGCCGCCTTGATGTCGGCGCGGACCTTCGCGTTCGTGGCGCCGTACGGCGGGCGGAAGCAGGTCGAGTGGGGTCCGTCGAAGATCTCGTGGTGCCGTTTGGTGGCGGACATCGCGGTCAGCTGCGGATGGGTGATCGAGTGGCTGCCGATCGTGTTGCCAGCGGCAAGCACTTGCTCACGCAGTCCCGGGTGGGCCGCCTGCATGCTGCCGAGCTCGAAGAACGTCGCGTTGGCGCCGTGCTTGGCCAGCACCTGCAGGATCTTCGGTGTCCAGACCGGGTCCGGACCGTCGTCGAAGGTCAGGAAGAGCACCTTCTTGTTGCCTGCGGCAAGCGCAGCGGTCGGGTTCGGCACCGGCTTGTGCGGCGAGACGGGCGCGTTCACGTTGGGTGTCTTCGTCGGTGTCGCAGACGGTGTTGTCGACGAGGAGGTCGACGCGACGGCGGGCTTGGGCGGCTGGCCTTTGCCCAGGGCAATGGCGACCAGAGCACCGACGACGAGAACGGCCAGCGCCGTACCGGTGGCGACGAACGTGGCGAACCTGCGCGACATGACGCACCCCTTGCAGATCAGGCGGATGTACCCCGGTCGCTCCTCCTGAGGAGCCCTCACAGCGCGGCTTCGAGCCGCTGTGCCGGACACCTGAGAAGACGCCCGGTCACCTGGTCTGGTTGGCGTTCTCGTGTTGCGGTGAGATCTCAGCTGCGTTGACGTCGGTCGCCCGCGGAGTCGCGACGGTGGCCGATGCGCCGCGGTGGTAGAGCCTGCCCTCCAGCGACTTCACACTCGCGACCAGGACGAAGCTCATGCTCACCAGCAGCGCCCACGCGCCGAACTTCGCCGGATGCACGAGCCGCCAGACGTCGACCTGGTCCGGGTAGTTCCACGCGTCCAGGAAGGTCCCGAAGTTCTCCGCGACCCACAGGAAGAACCCGATCAGCCCGAACGAGACCGCGAGCGGCATGCGGTACCGCCGTACGCCGACCGAGTAGAAGACCCAGGTACGACGCAGCACCACGAGCAGCCCGATCGCGATCGGGATCCGGAGGTCGACGATCCAGTGATGAGTGAAGAAGTTCGCGTAGATCAGCACCGCGAGGACGGTGGTCAGCACCGGCCGGTAACCGCTCACGCGCAGGTCGAGCCGCCGCCAGGCCTGGCAGATGTAGCTGCCGACCGCGGCGTACATGAACCCGGCGAACAGCGGCACGCCACCGATCTTGGTGAACGCCTCACCCGGGTACTGCCACGACCCGACCTGCACCTTGAACAGCTCCAGCCCGAGCCCGACCAGGTGGAACCCGAAGATCACCGCGACCTCGCGCCACGTCTCCAGCCCGACCACCCAGAACAGCAGTGTCAGGCCGACGCAGTAGATGAGCAGAGCGTCGTACCGGGGGATCAGGTCGACGTACTTGGACACGGCGAGGCCGGCGAACAGGCAGACCGGGAAGAGGCAGGAGACCGCCTCCAGCCAGCCGAAACGCAGAAATTGCAGGCATCCGGTCACGAAGCGTGGTCGAAAGGCGGCGCGATCTCCCCAACTGGTCACAGACTGGAGACGTCGCTTGCTCTCGGCTGGTTCGGACGGATACATGATCGGCAAGGGATGCGGGAGGTGCCGGATGGATCCGAAGGTGGTCTACGAGACGGAACGGCTCGTGGTGCGCGACTGGGTGGACACCGACGAGGACCGCGTGTTCGACATCTACCGGCGCTGGGAGGTCTCGCGCTGGCTCGGCGCCGAGCCCCGAGTGATGACGGCCCGCGACGCCGCCGCCCAGGCGATCGCGCGCTGGAACGACCGCAACCAGGACCGGGTGTATGGCGTCTGGGCGGTGGAGGAGCGCTCGACGGCCACGGTCGCGGGGACCGTGCTGCTCGTCCCGCTGCCCGATCCGTCCGACGGGACCGAGCACAAGGGCGAGGTCGAGGTGGGCTGGCACTTCCACCCCGACGCCTGGGGCCGCGGCCTGGCGACGGAGGCGGCCCGCGGCGCGATCACGCACGGGTTCAAGGGCGGCCTGGACGTGATCTACGCGGTGGTCCGCCCCGACAACGCCGCCTCCCTGGCGGTCTGCCAGCGCCTGGGCATGCGGTCGCTGGGCCGGACCAGCCGCTGGTACGGCGCGGAGCTCGAGGCGTTCCTGATCTGACCGGCGGGCCGCGGATTGGGGTGCGGCGGGGTTGGCCGCGTACCCTTGACGCCCGTGGCACTCACCATCGGAATCGTCGGGCTCCCCAACGCGGGCAAGTCCACCCTGTTCAACGCACTGACCAAGAACGACGTGCTCGCGGCGAACTACCCGTTCGCGACGATCGAGCCGAACGTCGGCGTGGTCGGTGTGCCGGATGCGCGGCTGGGCAAGCTGGCCGAGCTGTTCAGCTCCGCGAAGGTGATTCCCGCCACGGTGCAGTTCGTCGACATCGCCGGGATCGTCCGCGGCGCGTCCGAGGGCGAGGGCCTGGGCAACAAGTTCCTCAGCCACATTCGCGAGTCGGACGCGATCTGCCAGGTCACCCGGGTGTTCCGCGACGACGACGTCACCCACGTCGACGGCAAGGTGTCGCCGGCCGACGACATCTCCACCATCCAGACCGAGCTGATCCTGGCCGACCTGCAGACCGTCGAGAAGGCGATCCCGCGGCTGGAGAAGGAAGCCCGGCTGAAGAAGGAGAGCGCCGTCGTGCTGGAGGCGGTCCGGGCCGCGCAGAAGCACCTCGAGGCCGGGACGCCGATCATCGCCAGCGACGTGGACCGGGACGCGATCCGCGAGCTGATGCTGATGACGGCCAAGCCGTACCTGTACGTCTTCAACTGCGACGCCGACGAGCTCGCGGACGAGCCGCTGAAGCAGCAGATGCGGGACCTGGTCGCGCCGGCCGAGGCGATCTTCCTGGACGCGAAGTTCGAGGCGGAGCTGGTCGAGCTCGGCGACGAGGACGAGGCTCGCGAGATGCTCGCCGAGATGGGCATCGACGAGCCGGGGCTGGACGTGCTGGCGCGGGTCGGTTTCGAGACGCTCGGCCTGCAGACGTACCTCACCGCCGGCCCGAAGGAAGCCCGCGCCTGGACCATCAAGCGTGGCGCCACCGCCCCCGAGGCCGCCGGCGTCATCCACACCGACTTCCAGCGCGGCTTCATCAAGGCCGAGATCGTCTCGTACGACGACCTCGTCGAAGCCGGCACCATGACCGCCGCCCGCTCCGCCGGCAAAGTCCGCATGGAAGGCAAGGACTACACCATGCAGGACGGCGACGTAGTCGAATTCCGCTTCAACGTGTAGCCCAAGGGGCGCGGGTCAGGGTTCTTGGTTGTCGTAGTGGGTCTCGTCGACGAGGCCGGCTACGAAGGTCTCGAAGTTGGGCGCGAGGAGCGTGATCCGGTAATCCCATTCCTGATCGACGTGCACGACGGCCGGCTCGCCTGGTGTGCGGTAATCGAGGGCGACCATGTCGTGGCCCGCCGAGGGGCAGTCGGCGATGTAGATTCCGAGATCGGGGTAGCCCCATTCCGCGACCCAGAACGCACTCCCCGCCTCACCGCACAGACTGAAGTTTGCCGTTCGACCGATGGCGGCCAGCGAGACCACGCCGACATGGTCCTCGGCCCAGGTGGTCCGGCTGGGCGCAGGGTGGGCGTTGCGGGCGAGGAAACCGCCATTGTGTCGACGGGCCAAAGCCACGTAGGCGGCGGGCAGTCGGTGCCCGAGTTGAGCCTCGACCGCCCGCAGGACGTCGTCCGTGACCGGTTCGGCGAAGGGGGCGGAGCCGTCGAAGACCGTCGAGGGATCGAGCACGGCCTGACTGTAGACCGTCGGTGGATCGAGGACGGCCTGACTGTAGACCGTTGAGGGATCGAGGACGGCCTGACCGTCGAGGTGGGCGGCGACGTGGTGGAGTTCCGGTTCGGCCGTCCGTGGTGGGTGGACCTGTGGGGTGGGGTCGGGTAGCGTCCGGGGGGCGTGGTTGGGGCCGCGTCGAGACTCGCCGGAAGGCTGGAAGCCACCCTGGAGGGTGGTCTTCTCTTGGGGCCTGTGCGAGTCCGGGTCCGGGAGGATCTGTCATGAGACATTTGCCGGACAGCCCGAGTCTGGGGTTTCTGCGGAAGCAGGCGAAGGATCTGCTGGTCGCGCTGCGGGAGTCGGATCCGAGCGCGTCTCTGGCGCAGGCACAGCGGACGTTGGCGGTCGAGTACGGGCTCCGTGACTGGACCGAGTTGAAGGCCGAGGCCGAACGGCGGGCCGCCCAGGCTCCCGTCGTACCTGATGGGCTGGCTGAGGCGTTGGCAAGCGCGTTCGGGCTTGGCCGGGTCACCGGAGAAGCAGCGGCGGTTTCGTTCAGTTTGATGGGGCGGTGCTGGTCGATCAGCACGGACCGAGGGCGATGGTTGGCAGTCACCGTCTACCCGTGGATCACGGCCGATCAGGCCGAGCTGGGGTCCAAACTTCGCGATGCGGCGGTGGCCGCCGGGATCACCGCGCCGACTCCGGTACGCAGTCCCGAAGGCCGGCTGATCGAGAGCGTGCAAGGCGACAACTGGCGGGTTCACGAGTGGATCGAGGTCGGTCCGTCACCGGTGAGCCCGACGCCTGCCGCCGTGGCCCGCGGGGTCGGCGAGATCTTCGGCACTCTGCACTCGCTGGCCATCCCCAGTGACACGCCCCCGCACCCGTACGTCACCTGGCGCCGTCCGGACGCCGAGTGGAAGGAACTGCTCGACCGCGCTCGCGCGGTCGGCAAGCCTTGGGCCGGGCGGCTCGCCGAGCTCCTCCCGACGTTCCGGGAACTGCAGACGATCCCGGCGGACATCGAAGGGGACCTGATCCTCTGCAACCAGGTCCTGAACCCCGAGCACGTCCGCCTGAGCCACAAGGACGAACTGGTCGTCACCGAGTGGGACTTCGCCGGCTCGCTCACGCCGGAGCTCGAAGTCGCCTGGGCTCTCACCCACTGGACCTTCCGTCCGGCGCTCAACCCCAACGCCGTCTCGGCCTTCCGCGACGGCTACCTTCACACCGCCGGCCGTTGGCCGGACCTCACCATGGCCTCGTTCGCCACCGCGGTGACCAGTTGGCTGAACTGGACCTACAACACGATCTGCGAAGCCATCGACCCCGCCGACCCCGACCGCGCGCACTTCGCCGAACGCGAGTCGACCGATCTCCTGGCCCGCCCGATGACCTGTCAGTCGCTGGGACAGCTGCTCCACACAGCCGCTGCGCCCTGAAAATGCGTCGCCCCGGCCCTGGGCTCCGGCCTAGGGTCGGGGGATGGTCGATGCGATTTTCGGGGTGCCCCGGTTGGCTCGGATCTACGACGCGCTGGATCCGGATCGCGGGGATCTGGAGCACTACGTCGCGATGGTGGACGAGTTCGGCGCGCGGCGGGTGCTGGATGTCGGCTGCGGGACCGGCGAACTGGCCTGCTGGCTGGCGCGACTCGGCGTCGAGGTGGTAGGAGTCGACCCGGCCGAGGCGTCCCTTGAGGTTGCCAAGGGCAAGGAGTTCGCCGACCGGGTGCGGTGGATCCACGGTGACGCGACCACGCTGCCGCCGCTCGAGGCGGACCTGGCGGTGATGACGGGGAACGTCGCGCAGGTGTTCCTCACCGACGAGGCCTGGGCGGCGACCCTGCGCGGGATACACCAAGCGCTACGGCCGGGCGGGCGGTTCGTGTTCGAGACGCGGGATCCCGCGCGGCGGGGGTGGGAGGAGTGGACCCGCGAGCAGACGTACGGCGTGACGGACATTCCCGGCGTTGGCCAGGTCGAGCACTGGACCGACCTCGTCGAGGTGAAGCCGCCGTACGTGTCGTTCCGCGGCACCTTCGTGTTCGGGGCGGACGGCGCGGTGCTGACGTCGGACTCGACCTTGTGGTTCCGCGAGCGGTCGGAGGTGGAGGACTCGCTGAAGGCGGCCGGGTTCGCGGTCGACGACGTACGGGAGGCGCCGGACCGGCCCGGCAAGGAGTTCGTGTTCGTCAGTTCGCGGCGATGAGCAGGGCCGTCAGCGTGTGGTGGGCGGTGCGGGACATCACCGGGTTGGTCTCCACGTAGTACCAGAGGCATCCGATGGCCTGGGCGAACGACCAGCCCATGCCGCGGCGCCACTCGTCGTCGTTGCTGCCGAGCGCCGATCGGAACGCCGACCGGGCGTCGGTGTCCAGCAGGTTCCAGGCCGGGGCGAGGTCGATGGCCGGATCCGCGACGGTAAACGTGCCGACGTCGATGACTCCGGCCAGCCGGTCGTCGGACGCGAGCAGGTTGCCGGGCATCAGGTCGCGGTGCGCCCACACGTCCGGCTCGGTGCGCGGCGTCGTCCGCAGGTCGGCCCAGAGCCGCCCGAGCGCGTCGACGTCGATCATCCCGCGGCTGCGCTCCAGCCCCTCGGCGACGTCGTCGTCGTGAGTCGTCAGTACGCCGCCCCGCCACGAGCCGGTGAACACGCGCCCCTCGGTCGGTACTGCGCGCAGCGCATGCACGAACGTGGCCAGATCCTCGGCGAACCCGATCGAGCCGGCGACGTCGGCGTCGTACGCGATCGTTCCCGGGAGCCAGGTGTGGACGGCCCACGGCAACGGGTGCCCCTCGCCGGGCTCGCCCAGCTCGACGGGCTCCGGAGTCGGGTACGGCGAGATCGCGTGCAGCCGGCGTGCGGCCTCGGCTTCCTCCTCGAGGTCCTTCCGGGTCGCGGCCGCGTCACCCGGCTGGATCGGGAACCGCGCGACCAGCCCGTCGCCGATCCGGAACAGCGCATTCACCGTCCCATGCGACCGCACCGGCCTGACCGGCAGCTCGCTCCACACCGGGAACTGGGACCGGACAAGCCGAGCCACCAGATCAGGCGTCACGTCCAACTGTCCAGGATGCATCGGCACGCCCATTTGGTCGATCAGTGGGTGGCGAGGGGGCGGGCGCGGTCGGTGACCAGGCGGATGGCGAAGAAGGCGAGGGCGGTGCCGGTGAGGTAGCGGTGGATGCGCATCCAGGTCGGGCGGCGGGACAGGAAGACGGCGACCGCGCCGGCAGTGATCACGAAGATCGCGTTCACGGCGACGCCGACGGCGGTCTGGACCAGGCCGAGGATCATGCTCTGGGTGCCGAGGTGGCCGCGCGACGGGTCGACGAACTGGGGCAGCAGCGAGATGTAGAGGATCGCGATCTTCGGGTTCAGCAGGCAGGTGAGCAGGCCCATCCCGAACAGCCTCCGCGGCCGGTCGGGCTCCAGCTCCTGGGTCGCGAAGGCCGAGCTCCCGCCGGGGCGGAACGCGTTCCAGGCGAGCCACAACAGGTACGCCGCGCCCGCGAGCTTCAGCGTCAGGTAGATCTCGGGGACGAGCGCGAACAGCGTCGCCAGCCCCGCGCTCGCGGCGAGCAGGTAGACCGTGAAGCCGACGCCGACGCCCGCCAGGGAGATCAGCCCGGCGCGGCGGCCCTGGGCGACTGATCGCGACACCAGGTAGATCATGTTCGGCCCGGGAGTGAGCACCAGGCCGAGCTCGACCAGTGCGATTCCGAGCATCGCCTCACCGCTGACCACCACGAAGTTCCCCTTTCGTCGGCTCGAACCTAACAGCGCCGGCACCAGGGCACCGGGGGTTTTCGGCAGGGTGAGACAGCTGCCCCGGAATGAGTCGAGCCCCGGGCGGTGACCCGGGGCTCAGGCGGATGGATGGACAGCTGGCGGGATCAGCTGCCGGACTTGCGCCGGAACTGGCGCCTCTGCTTGTCGTTGTGCGCCTCGCCGACACCCTCACGCCGCGACCCGGAGCCCGGGTGCGCGTTGTGGTGGGCGTTCTTCTTCTCGAGCGCTTCACGGAACTTCTTCTGCAGATCGTCCGCCGGCTCGCTGGACTTGTCGCTCATACCGTCTCCTTCAAACCGTCAGGCGTACGCACCCACGCTAACCAACTGTGACCCGCACACGCGAGCCGATTACGGTGGCGTCCGCCAGGCGAGCGCGTCACCGTACCTGCTGAGCGCTCAACAGCCCAGCCAGCCGGTCGAGCTCGGGCTCCCAGCCCAGGCGATTCCAGCTGAAGGCGAGCCGGTACGGCGGTTCCACCTCGAGATAGGTGCCACGGACGACGTGCTGCCCCATCTCCACCACGTACTCCCCGCCGACCTGCACGTCGGACTGGACCTTCAGTTCCAGGTCCGGGTTCGGGCAGTACCACTGCGTGAGCAGCTCCACCCGGTCCAGGCGTCGTACACCCTCCGAATGGTTGCCGGAAGCACCCGTTCGATCCGGATGTCAGGTCCCATCCCCGCCTCCTCGCAGCAGTTCCTCGAGCCGGTCGACCGTGCCGTTCCAGTACGTCGTGAGGTCGCCGAGCCACTCCTGGACCTCGCCGAACGCCTCCGGCCGGATCCTGCACACGACCGTCCGGCCGACCTTCCGCCGGGTCACCAGCCCGGCGTCGACGAGCACGCCGACGTGCTTGGTCATCGCCGGCAGCGTGAGGTGGTTAAATGTCTGTCAAGCGCTCAGAGCAGGTCGGCGAGTAGGCGCGCGGCTCGGGCGGCGCCGTCGGACTCGACCGGACGGTAGTCGGGTTCGGTGTTGAGGGCCTTGGCGATGGTCTCGGCCAGGTGGGTCGGGTCGGACGCCTCGGCGTAGGTGAGGCGGTGGCCGGCGTTGTAGCGGTCCAGGCGGGCGGCTACGTGGAAGTTCTGCTCGAAGTGGTGCTGGAGTGGGACGTAGATGAACGGCACGCGGGCGGCGGTGAGCTCCATGCAGGTGGTGAGGCCGCCCTGGGTGATGGCGAGGTCCGCGGCGGCCAGGTGCCGGTGCAGGTCCGGTAGGTAGCCGCGCAGCGTCGCGCCTGGGATCGACGGGAGGCTGTTGGGGTCGATCCGTGGGCCGGTGACGACCACGAAGTTCAGTTCGGGCACCAGACGTCGCGCCGCCGGGATCGCGTCGAGCACGCGGTGAAGCAACGAGGATCCGACCCCGGATCCGCCGACCGTCACCACGCAGAGCAGACCGTCCGCGGGATAGCCGAGCGTCGTCCGGTCGACTCGTTCGGGGACGAACCCGGTGACGTAGCCGGCGAAGTCGAAGTTGCGTTCGGTCCACTCGCGGATCCCGGGCAGCCCCGGCCCGAACGAGGCGTCGACGATGTCGTCCGGGTCGCCGACGAACACCGACCGGTCCCGCACCCGGCCGAACCGGGCCCGGTGCTCGATCATCTCGGCGTTGTAGTCCGCGGTCAGCCGGGCCTCGCGGTCGCCGCCGTCCGGCATCGGCAGCCAGCCGACGAAGTCCGTCATCCAGGCGTACGCGAACCGCTTCAGCTCCGGGTTCTCGTGCAGGAAGTAGTCCACCTCCCACGCTTCGTCCCCGATCACCAGGTCGTACGGGCGCTCGGCCACGACGTCGGCGAAGGTGAGGAAGTTCGCGACCAGGACCTCGTCCATCCGCCGGATCGTCTGGAACGCGTGCAGGTCGTGCTCGCCGGCGTCGTACTCGATGTGCGTGGACTCGTTGCACAGGTACGACGACGCCGGGTGGACGGTCTCGCCAGCGTCGTCGAGCACCCGGGTCACCGGGTGCTGTGCCAGCCAGTCGATCTGCAGGTCCGGGTGGTGCGTGCGCAGTTCCTGTGCGATCGCCAGGTCCCTGCGGGCATGGCCGAGTCCGATCGGCGACGACAGGTAGAGCGCGCGCTTCGGCCGACTCATCGCCCGGACCCAGGTACGCCGTACTGGTCGTGGCGCAACGCGGTCGATGAAGTCGCGCAGCAGCCGGTTGACCATGACCGGGTCGCGGGCGTGTGGCGCGTGGCCACCGCCCTCGACCGTCACCAGTGAGCCGCCGGTCGCCTCGGCCAGCATCACACCCTCGAGGTGCGGCCGGATGGCGTCCTGCTCCCCGTGGATCACCAGCACCGGGCAGGTCACCTTGGTGAGCAGCTCCGGCGGCTGGTGGACCTCCCGGGCAAGCTCGGTGTCCACCAGCCGCTCGGGGCCGATCTCCCCTCCCCAACCGATGCAGTCCTCGATCTGCTTGGTGGAGTGCGGCTCGTTGAACAGCTGCGCGAAGAAGTACTCGAGGAAGTCGTCGTACCCGCCCTCGAGCCAGTGGTACCGGTTGTACTTCGCCCAGCCCTCAGTGCTCTCGTGGCGCTGGTGGAACGTCCACTGCGTCCGCTCCTCCAGCTTCGGCGCCAGCCTGGTCGCCGGACCGATGCACACGATCCCCAGCACGCGCTCCGGCTGCTCCAGGGCCAGCTGCAATGCCCAAGGACAGCCCCGGGAGAACCCCACCAGCACGCAGGACTCGGTCTCGGTCGCATCCAGTACGGCGAGTGCGTCCGCGACGAACTGGGAGTCGTTGTACGCGTCCGGGCCCACCGGTCGGTCGGACTGCCCGGAGCCGCGTCCGTCGAAGGTGATCACCCGGTAGCGCCGGGACAGATAAGGGACCTGCGCCTTCCACATGCGGGACGGCACGATCGACCACGTCGGCAACAGCAAGACTGCCGGTCCCTCCGTGCCGTGCACGGCGTAGCCGATCGTCATCCCGTCACGCTCCACCGTCCCCTGCAGATCAGGTGTCAGCGCAGGTCTCTGAGTCATCGCTCTGCCCCCTTTGCCCTCAATGTCTCAGGGCCGTACCTCGTACACCAGGTTGAACGGCGTCTGCGCGACCGTGCGGAACCTGGTGAACCCGGCCGCCGTCGTGACGTCCCGGATGCGTGCCGGACCGGCCTGGGTGCCCAGTGCGAGTCCGACCGGCTGGGAGAGGGATCCAGGAGTGCACAGCAGGGTCGAGAAGCCGTAGTACGCGCGGCCGACCGGGTTGAGGTTGTCCTCCACCTTGTCGCCGGCCATCGGCTCCACCACCATCCAGGTGCCGTCCGGTGCGAGCGCCTCCCGCACGTGGCGGGCCGCGCCAACCGGGTCGCCCATGTCGTGCAGCGCGTCGAACGTCGTCACCAGGTCGTACCCGGACCCGCTGAAGCCGTCCGCCGGTGCAGCCTCGAAGCTGATCCGCAGACCGGCCTCGGCCGACCGCAGCCGGGCCGTCTCGATCGACTCCTGGTGGTAGTCCGAGCCGACGAACTCGGACCGCGGGAACGCCTGCGCCATCAGGATCGTCGAGGACCCGTGGCCGCAGCCGATGTCCGCTACCTTCCCGCCCCGCTCCAGCTTGTCCACCACGCCTTCGAGCGCAGGCAGCCAACTGGTGAGCAGATTCGCGTTGTACGACGGCCGGAAGAACCGCTCGCACCCGACATGCACGTCCGACGTGTGCTCGTGCCAGCCGATCCCTGCACCGCTACGGGCCGCCTCGATCGTCTGCGTGGTGTGCTGCACGGTGCCCAGCGCGATCTGGAAGAAGCCGGGCAGGTACGCCGGGCTGCTCGGATCCGTCAGCGCCACGGTCTGCTCCGGCGGCAGTGTGTAGTGCCCGGTGCTCGGGTCGTACTCGACGTAGCCCCCTGCGGCCTGCGCGTTCAGCCACTCACGCGTGTAGTGCTCGTCGGTGTCGGTTCGCTCGGCCAGCTCTCCCGGTGTCGCCGGCCCGTGATCGGCGAGTGCCTGGTAGTAACCGAGCCGGTCGCCCATCACCACCAGCGCCGCGTTCAGCGTCGCCCCTACCTCGTCCACGGCCTGGTAGACCAGCCCCATCAGCTTCTCGCCGTCGATTGCGACAGTCATGTTTCCGCCCCCTTGCTAGGTCAGTACGGCGAACCTAGGCAGGGCTGCTCGCCCGTCGCATCAGGTGCCCCACCTGGTGCAGACTGGGGCATGCTGATCGGGCGGGAGGCCGAACGCCGGGCGATCGAGCAGCTGGTCGCGGGGGCCCGGGTGGGGGCAGCTGGCGTGCTGCTGGTCACCGGTGAGCCGGGCATCGGCAAGACCGCACTCCTCGATGAGGCCGCCGGTTTGACCAATGGCCTTCGCCTGCTCCGCGCCCGTGGCACCGAAGCCGAGCACGGCATGCCCTTCGGAGCTCTCCACCAACTCCTCCGTCCCGCACTGACAGACCTCGACCGCATCCCGCGTCCGCAGCAAGCGGCGCTCGCTGCTGCGCTGGCGCTCAGTCCTGGAGACAGCACTCCAGACCGGTTCGCGGTCGGTGCTGCGACGCTCAGCCTGATCTGTCGGTACGCCGAGCAGGCACCGGTCGCCGTGATCGTCGACGACGCGCACCTGCTCGACCGTCCGTCGGCGGAAGCCCTGCTGTTCGCCGCGCGACGGCTGCTTGCCGATCCGATCATGTTGCTGATCGCCGCCCGGCAGAACGAGCCACACCCGCTAGCAGAGGCCGACCTGCCGACCCTTCCTCTCGGTGGCGTGCCGCTGGAGGCCGCACAGCAGCTCGTGCACGGCCTGCCGGTCGACCTGGTGGCCCAGCTGCACAAGACAGTGGCCGGTAACCCGCTGGCACTGCTGGAGTTGGCCGGCGAGCCTGACGATCTGCGTCGGCTGCCTCCCGGTGTGCCTGTGCCTGTGCCGACCTTGCTTGCGGAGGCCTTTGCTACAAGGGCAAACCGCCTGAGTCCAGCGGCTCGCACTGCGCTGCTCACCGCGGCTGTCGACGATGGTGAGCTGGGTGTGGTGGCCAGAGCGTGCAAGGAGCTGGGAGTCGACATCGTAGCGCTCGCTGAGGCGGAGACCGCTGCTCTGGTGGCCATTCGCGATGGTCGGGTCGAGTTCCGCCATCCACTGGTCCGGTCGGCGATCTACACGAGTGCTGACGCGGCAGAGCGCCGTACTGTGCATCGGGCGGTCGCGGGGGCGACGCAGGACGAGGACAGGCGGGCGTGGCATCTGTCCGAGACTGTGCTCGGCTTCGATGACAGCGTGGCGTCCCGGCTCGAGGTTGCCGCCGAACATGCAGCAGGGCGTGGCGCGCACTCGGTCGCGGCCACTGCCTACGAGCGCTCGGCTCGGCTGAGCGACGTACTGACCGACCGGGCGTCCAGACTGGTCGCTGCAGGTGAGGCCGCGTGGTCCGCGGGGCTGCCGGACTGGGCGGATGCGTTGCTGGACGAAGTGCTGGCGTTGAAGCCACCGCCGATGACCAAGCTGCGTGCGCAGGAGGTCCGCGGCGACATAGCGGTCAAGTGCGGTTCGCCTGCACGCGCACGGGACATCCTGGTCGCGGCTGCGGCAGAGAGCGATGACGAGGTCACGGCAACCGTGCTGTTGGCCGATGCGGTCAGTGCGTGCTTCCGGATCTGCGACACGGCGTCGGCGTTGGCCGCTTCGGAGGAGATCGACCGTCTTCTGCCCGCTGTCGAGCGCCAGGGGCCACGCATCATCGGCATGCTGGCCAGCGGCGTCGCCAAGATCCTGGCCGGGCAAGGCGGAACCGACCAGATCCGCCAAGCCGTCGACCTGGCTCCGTCCGACGAGCTCGACCGCGACCGGCGGCGGCAGGTGTGGATGGCGATCGCGCCGCTGTTCCTGCGGGAGAGCGACACCGGCAGGGCCTTGCTGCAGCAGGCGATGCTCGAGCGCCGGGACCAGGTCGCGCTGGGCGCGCTGCCGGGTCTGCTGTTCGTGCTGGCCCGTGACGACGCCACGACGGACCGGTGGGCCGACGCTGTCGCGTCGTACGACGAAGGCGTCCGGCTGGCTCGGGAGATCGGGCAGACGACGGAGCTGGCGATGAATCTGGCCGGCCACGCCTGGCTGGCGGCGCATCAGGGCCGTGCAGAGTGCCAGGAGCTTGCGGCGGAGGCGCTGCGCATCTGCACTGAGCGGGAGATCCACCTGGGGACGGTGTGGTCGTTGTTCGCGCTGGGCGACTACGAGCTGGGTCGTGGCGATCCGGTCGCGGCGCTACCGCAGTACGAGCGGCTGGTCGACGTACTGGCGTCCAACGGGCTCAAGGACCCGGATCTGTCGCCGGCACCCGAGCTGGTGGAGGCGTACCTGCGGTTGGGGCGGTCCGACGAGGCAAAGGCGTTGGCTGGGGAGTACGTCGTACAGGCGGAGGCCAAAGGGCAGCCGTGGTCGTTGGCGCGGGCGGCGCGGGTGCGGGGAGTGGTGGACGAGAGCGAGGAGGCGTTCGAGCGGGCGCTGAGGTGGCATGCGGAGACGCTGGACGTGTTCGAGCGGGCCAGGACCCAGCTGGCGTACGGCGCGTGGCTGCGGCGAGCGCGGCGACGCGTGGACGCCCGGACGCAGCTACGAGCAGCCGTTGAAGCGTTTGATCAGCTCGGAGCCGCCGGGTGGGCCGATCAAGCGGCGATGGAGCTGAAGGCAACCGGCGAGACCGCACGGCGGCGCGTGCCGAGTACGGCGGATGAGCTGACCCCTCAGGAGCGGCAGATCGCACTGCTGCTCGCCGACGGCCAAAGCATCCGCGAGGTGGCGGCCCGGTTGTTCCTCAGCCCGAAGACCGTCGAGTACCACCTGCGCAAGGTCTACACGAAGCTCGGCATCCACTCCCGCACCGAGCTCGTGGACACGCTGAACAACCGGTGAACGCCCGCTGAATCACATCGATGGGATTGTGGCCGGTTTGCCTGCGGATGGCATCCTTGGCCGGGTGACGGAGTTGATGGAGGCAGCGCGACAGCTGCTCAGTGTCGCAATGGCCTCGCATTGGCTGCTGCTCGTGCTGTTTCTGGCGGCCGCGATCGACGCGGTCTTCCCGGTGATCCCGAGCGAGGGTCTGGTGGTCACGGCCGGCATGGCCGCCGCCGCGGGACACCAGAACCTGCTGCTCGTGATCGTGCTGGCGATGCTCGGCTCGGTCATCGGCGAGACCGTCTGCTACTTCATGGGTCGCGGCTCCGGCCCCGCCCTGCATCGCTGGATGAAGCGCCAGGAGCGCCGACAAGCCGTCTACGACAAGGCGTCCGCCGCGTTGCACTCCCGCGGCGGACTGATCCTCATGACGGTCCGCTACGTCCCCGGCGCGCGCATGGTCGCCACGCTGGCCGCCGGCGCCACCCGGTACTCGTTCAAGAAGTTCTTCGTCTTCACCTTCGCCGGCGTCACCATCGCCTACACGTACGTCGCTCTGCTCGGCTACCTCGGCGGTGACGCGTTCGCGCACGACTCGCTGAAGGCGCTCGCGTTCAGCCTGAGCCTGGCGTTCCTGATCGGCCTGGTGATCGAGACCTCCCGCCGGATCGCCGTCCGGCGCCGCGCGGCCAAGGTCATCGCCGAGTAGCCAACTCGGCCACCGCGGCGGCGACCAGCTCCACCTCCGCCTCGGTGTTGTAGTAGTGCGGCGACAACCGCAGGCACCACTGGACGTCCTTGTCCCCGAAGTCGTACTGCGCGAACTCGCGGAAGCTCAGCGCCGAGTTGATCCGCCGCCGGTCCAGCTCCGCCTTGAACGGCGCGCTCTCCCAGCCGGCGATGGTGAACGTCACCAACGCCGCCGGGTCCGGTCCCTGGTCGAGCACAGCCACGCCTGGCAACGGTGTGAGCTGCTCCCGAAGCACGGCCGCCAGCCGTCGGGCCCGGCTGCCACCGGCCTCGATCCCGACCTGCCGTGCGTATCGGACCGCCTCGGCACACCCGAGCAGCGCGGCGTACGGGAACTCCCAGTCCTCGAAGCGAGCCGCGGTCTCCACAGCCTGGTAGCTGTCGGGTCCGCTCCACTGCGCGCCGTACATGTCGATGTACTGCGGCTCGTGGCCCGCGCGCAGGACTCGGTCGGACACGTAAAGGAAGCCGGTCCCGCGCGGTCCCCGCAGGAACTTGCGCGGTGTCGCCGTGAGGAAGTCGCAACCGATCTCCTGTACGTCGATGGGCAGCTGACCGACCGACTGGCACGCGTCGACCAGGTACAGCAGGCCGAGCTCGCGGCAGTGCTTGCCGATCTCTGCCACCGGCTGGACCAGCCCGGAGTTCGTCGGCACGTGAGTGGCGGCGACCAGCCGCGGCCGGTGTCTGCGCATCAGGTCGGCCATCGCGGCCACGTCGACGCCGCCCTCCGGCAGGTCCGGGGCGTGGATCACCTCGACGCCGCGCCGGCGCCGCAGGGACAGGAACGCGATCTGGTTCGAGACGAAGTCGTTCCGGGTGGTCAGGATGACGTCGCCCGGTGCGAAGTCGATGGCGGACAAGGCGGTCGAGTAGGCGTGGGTTGCGCTACTGGCGAAGGCGATGTTGCTCGGAGCGGTGTTCAGCAGTGCCGCGACCTCGGTGTAGAAGCCGCGGACGGCATCGGACCGCTGCGCAGCGGCCTCGTAGCCGCCGATCGTGGCCTCGAGCTCGAGATGGCTCTGGACTGCGGCGAGAACAGACCGGGGGAGCAGACCGCAGCCGGCGTTGTTGAAGTGGACGACGTGCTCGACGCCCGGGGTGTCGGCCCGAAGCGAGTCCAGTAGCAATTCTTCCAAGGAAGCAGTAGCGCTATTGTTGGCTCTCATGAATGACAGTACCACTTCGGTCGGCGCGTTGGTTGGTGAGCTGCGCCGCACGGTCGCCGGCCTGCGCCCGGGGGATCGGTTGCCGGCCAGTCGCGAGCTGATGGCTCAGCACGAGGTTGGTCCGGGCACGGTGTCCCGGGCGATCTCGCGGCTGGTCGCCGAGGGCCTGGTGGTGGCGCGTCCAGGCAGTGGCACGTACGTCGCTCCACGCCGCCAGGCCGCGAAACCGGCCGATCTGGGCTGGCAGTCCCTCGCGCTGGCCGATCGCACCATCGACACCAGGTCGGTTGCCGACGATCTCGGCGTACCGGTGGTAGGGGCGGTGATGCTGGACGGCGGGTACCTGCATCGGTCGCTTCAGCCCGGCAAGGCGATGACGGCGGCGCTGGTGCGGGCGGCTCGGCGGCCCGATGCGTGGGACCGGGCGCCGATCAGCGGCCTCGCCCCGCTGCGGTCGCTGTTCGCGGCCTCGGTGGACGCGATGCCTGAGGACGTCCTGATCACTGCAGGCGGGCAGAACGCGTTGTCGATCGCGTTCCGGGCGCTGGCTGCTCCGGGCAGCCCGGTTCTGGTCGAGTCACCGACGTACCACGGGGCCCTCGCGGCGGCTCGGAGCGCTGGGTTGCGGCCGGTTCCGGTGCCCGTCGACGCGGACGGCGTCCGGCCCGATCTGCTCGCCGAGGCGTTCGAGCAGACCGGTGCACGGGTCTTCTACTGTCAACCGGCACACCACAATCCCACCGGCGCGGAGCTCACCGTTGAGCGGCGGGTGCAGGTCCTGGACATCGCCCGGGCGGCGAATGCCTTCGTGATCGAGGACGATGCCTCCCGGCTGCTCAGCCACGGGACCAGTGCGCCGCGGCCGCTGCTGACTGACGATGCGCAGGGCACGGTGGTGTACCTGACCTCGTTGACCAAGCTGACTGCGCCCAGCTTCCGGATCGGTGCGCTGATCGCGCGCGGGCCGGTAGCGGAGCGACTGCGTGCAAGTCGGCACGTCGACGACTTCTTCGTTGCTCGGCCACTGCAGGAGGCTGCGGTGGAGCTACTCGGCTCGTCCGGCTGGGATCGGCACCTTCGCTCGTTGGCACCTGAGCTGCGGCATCGCTGCCGCGCCCTGGCCACCGCCCTCGGTGAGCTGCTGCCCGGGTGGACCGTGGACCGGCTGCCGACGGGCGGACTGCATCTCTGGGTGCGGTTGCCCTCGGCCGACGATGAGCTGCGGCTGCAGGCGGAGGCATCGGCGCGTCGAGTGGTTGTCGGTGCCGGTGCTCGGCACTTCGCTGCCGAGCCGCCGGGCGCGTACCTGCGGCTGAACTTCGCGGCCGCTGCCAGCGAGGCCGAACTGGTGGAGAGCGTGCGCCGTTTGGCTGCATGACACGTCTGTCCCGACTTTGCTGCAATGGCGTGTCACTGACCAACCTGACTGGTCCGGTATGCGTCAGTAGAGACGTGGTGAGGCCTGGGGCGAACCTCCTCGGCGCCGCTGCGATCGTGGCGGCGCTGGCCGTCGGGTGCGCCCAAGCCATCCAAACCGGCGCCCAAGCAGTAGCAGCTGCACCGGTGACCAGGACCTTCCCGGCGCGGCTGGCGAACGGGAAGCCGCCGCTGCTCGTGGTCGTCTCGTTCGACGGCGCCGGCGACCTCGCGCTGTGGGCCCGCTGGCGAGCCGTAGCCAAGCAGGTCGACGCCCGGAACAGAGCTCCAGGCGTTCGACCACATGGTGCGGACCGGTCCGCAGAAGGCTCCGTTCGACCCGGCCACGGTCAAGGGCATGCGTACGCCGTGTCTCGAGGGCAACCGGCCGGCGTACCGGCAGGCGATGGCACAGCGCGGCATGCTGTACGACGCCTCCGAGCCCGGCTACCTCGCCTGGCCGACGAGGTCCGGCGGGCAAGCAGACGCTGACGATGGACTACAACCTGTGGTTCACCCAGACCGGCGCACGCACCGTGCCGGTCGCGCAGGCGCCAGTGCTGAAGGCACAGGTGCTCGCCACCTATCGCCAGGCGCTCGCGAAATCCCGCGCCAACGGGAACCCGCCGCTGTTCCTCGGCAACCACTTCAACCGCTGGAACAACAGCGTGTACTCCGACGCCCTCACCAGCTTCGTCCAGGAGACCTGCAAGCAGCCCGATGTCCGCCGCGTCAGCAACATCGAGCTGGCGAGCTGGCTGACGAATTACGGCGTACCGCGGTCGACCTAGAGCCGCAGGTACCCGTACGCGCTCTGCCAGGTCCCGCCGGACTTGATCCGCCCGACCACCAGCCGCTGCAGCGTGGTGTCCTGCGGCAGCTCGTCCAGCTTGTCGAGGCCGTGAGTGCGGAAGGTGAAGAAGATCGCGCCGTCCTGGCTGTCGTTCGCTTCGCCGTACGGCGTGAAGCGGCGGCCGAACCGGACCATGTTCGACTCCGGCGGCAGGTTGTCGAGCAGGTACGGGTCGATCAGCCAGGACCACAGGTTCGCCGTCCGCACCGGGTACTCCGGGAAGTAGCGCGGGAAGAACTCCCGGGCCTGCGCGAAGCTGTCGTCGACGAGCTCGGGGGTCAGCGGCCCGATCTCCGGGATGTGCACACCGATGATCCACTCACCCGGCTCGGTCCCAGGCACCGGCTTGTCGGCCGGCACCTGGTGCAGCAGGTACTGCAGTCGGCCGAGCGCGTAGAGCTGGCCGGTCCAGTGGATCGTCATCCACCAGTGCGTCTCCAGGCCGTACTCGCCGAAGGTACGGCGATGCACCTTGAGCTGCTGCCCGAGGTCGGCCAGCGAGGCCCAGCTGATGTCGTCCGGGATCCCGCGCTCGGCGTGGTAGCGCCGGATGTCCGGCAGCGTCTCCAGGAACGCCTGCACCGAGTTGCGCGGGTCCTCGGGCATCCGCAGCTGCGGTTCGGCGCCGAGCTTGCCGAGCTCCGCCCGCAGCTGGTCGGCCAGGTCCTTCACCACGGCGGGGTCCGCCTGGAAGGCCTCCGCGGCCGCGCGGTCCTCGTCGCTGAACCCCAGCAGGCGGTACTCCTCGGCAGTCGTCACTCGCCAACGGTATCCGATACCGGCCAGTCAGAGACTTACCGCTCCTCGGCCAGACCCAGGTAGAGGATTTTCGGATCCGCCGGGCTGAAGGCCAGCGATGGGGCACAGAGCTTCAGAGCCACCACTGACGGTGGCGGACCCACGACATGACGTGAAGCGGCCATATCGTGAACCAGTGGTCGCCTACCTCCGCGTTCCTCCACCCGACGAGCAGCGTGACGTCGTCGAGCACTACTGGATGGTCGAGGCTGCCGGATCCAGCGAGGTTCAACGGGAGATCCTGATCCCGAACGGCCGCCCGGCCCTTGCGGTTGCGTTGGCAGAACCCGGGCGGCGGCACGATCCGGTGAGCGGCGCGCAGTGGGTGAACGACGGCTCCCTGTTCGGGATCATGACCAGGCCGCACGTCCTGACGCAGTCGGGCCCGTCGAGCTACGCCGGGGTGGAGCTCAAACCCTGGGGAGTCGCGGCACTCGGCATTCACGGCGGGTTGGTCGACGACGTGGTGTCACTGGACAGCTGGCTCGGTCCTGGTACGACGGACAGCCTGATGCGGGCGCTACGGCAACAGGAGTTCGGTGCGGCGCGGGCGGCCGAGCTGGCGGCCTTCCTGCAACCGCAACTGCGTCCGTTGCGTACCGATCTGGTCGATCGGACTGTTCAGCTGATCGACGAGAGCCGCGGAGGTCTGGCAGTGGCGACGCTGGCGGCCGAGCTCGGTACGTCGTACTCGACCCTGCATCGCGTGTTCGGTGCGCTGACCGGAGTCGGTCCGAAGAGGTTCAGTGAGATCGTGCGGTTCTTTCACTTCGTCGGTGGGCTGCTCGGTGGGCCGTCCGATGCCGCCGCGACGCTGGCAGCGCTGCACGGGTACTACGACCAGGCGCACGCGGCGCGGGACTTCAAGCGGTACACCGGGGTCAGCGCGTCGTCGTTCCGGGACGTGGAGAACGGGATCGCCGCACTGATGCATGAGAGATCTGTCCAAGACGCCGGGGGCTGAGCGGGACAAGCTGAGGGCACAGAACCTCGGACACCAAGGGAGTGCATGGTGGGACGGATCATCCATGTCGAGCTGACCGCGACCGACCTGGATCGGGCGGCGGCGTTCTACGCAACGGCTTTCGGCTGGACGACGGAGGCGTCGCCGTTCGTCGGCGACTACCTGGTCGCGTCGACCGGGCCCGGCGACGGGATCGACGGCGCGATCATGACGCGGGAGTACCAGCAGCAGCCTGCGATCCCGTGGATTCTGGTCGAGGACCTCGACGCCACGCTGCGCGCGGTGGCCGACGGCGGTGGGGCGGTTGCGAGTGACCCGCAGCAGCTTCCCGGGGTCGGGCGGCTCGCGTACGTCCGCGACCCCGACGGCAACCTGCTGGGAGTGCGCCAGCCGGCCGGTTGAGTCAGCCGGCGGCGGTGTCGATGTGGCGGGCGAGGACGAGGTCGTTCTCGGTGATGCCGCCGGCGTCGTGGGTGCTGAGCTTGAAGGTGATGGTGGTCCAGCGGATGTCGATGTCCGGGTGGTGGTTCATCGACTCGGCCAGCTGGGCGACCGTCGCGACCAGGCGGATGCCGTCCAGGAACGTCTCCCGCTTGATGCTGCGGACCAGCGCGTTGTCCGCGAACTTCCACAGCGGCAGGTGGTCGCGGATCGCAGCGTCGATCTGGTCATCGGTCAGCAGTTCAGCCATGCGCCACACTCTAGTCCGAATCCACCCGGCGCACTCGACCCGCACGCATCCTCGAAGTTCGAAGACACTCGAAGTCAGGACCGACTGCTGTCCGGCAGGCGGAAGACGAGTACCAGGACGCGCAGCACCAGGACCACGCAGATCACCAGCAGGTTGTAGGCGAACAGCTGGTACAGCGTGATCGTCTCGGTGATCTTCGGGCCGCCCGGCGTGCCGAGCAGCAGCACCGCCATCAGCCCGGCGGTCGCCCCGAGGACGGCGAGCAGCACCTGATGCAGCAGCGTGGTCATGTGCCGGCGGTCCCGGTCGTCGGCGAATAACCGGACGTTCAGCCCGAGGCGTCCACTCTCGGCCGCAGCGGCGATCCGGTCGATCCGGCGCGGCAGTCGCCGCAACATCGGCAACAACGTGGCGAGCTCCTCGGTCGCCGTACGGCGCAACGCGTCCGGGGCCAGGCGGTCGGTCACATGCGCCGCGGCGAACTGGCGCGACGCGGCCACCAGGTCGAAGCCGGGGGAGATGCGCGAGATCGTGCCCTCGATGGTCGCCAGCGCACGGAACACCGCGGCCACCTCCGGAGGTACGCCGAGATCGTGCGACGTGATGATCTTGAACAGGTCGTTGAACATCGCCGGCCCCAACGCCACCCCGGCGGCGAGGTGCCGGGTCATGAACTGGCCGACGGCGCGTTCGAGGCTGCGCTCGTCGATCACGTCCGGGCGGTAGACGATCTCCAGCAGGGCGTCGGTCGCGGCGACCGGGTCGCCGTGGTCGATCGCGAGCAGGAACCGCTGCAGCGCCTCGCGGGTGGCCGGGTCGAGCCGGCCGACCGAGCCGAGGTCGAGCATGCCGATCCGGCCGTCGGCCAGCAGCAGGAAGTTGCCGGGGTGTGGGTCGGCGTGGAAGACGCCGTCGATCGCGACCTGGCCGAGCAGGCAGTCGAACAGGGTGCGGCCGAGCCGGGCCGGGTCCAGGCCGCGGTCGGCGATCGCCGCCGCGGCGTTGCCGAGACCGATGCCGTCCAGGCGCTGCATCGTGAGCACGCGCCGGGTGGAGGCTCGCGGATACAGCTCGGGGACGACCAGGTCGTTGTTCGAGGCAACCGATTGACCGGCCGCCACGGTGGTCATGTTGCCGGCCTCGACGGTGAAGTCGAGCTCCTCGCGCATCGCGTCGGCGAACCCGTCAGCCAGTGCGCGGACGCCCATCGCCCGGCCCCAGTCGGTGTTCCGCTCCAGCAGCCGGGCCAGGCGCCGGACGATGTCCAGATCCCGCTCGACGACCGCGCCGATGCCGGGCCGCTGGACCTTGACCACGACGTCGTGTCCCTCGGGCAGCCGGGCCTTGTGGACCTGGGCGACACTGGCGGCGGCGAGCGGCTCGGTGTCGAAGCCGGCGTACACCTGATGTAGTGGTGCGCCGAGCTCCTCGGTGAGGACGGACTCGATCTCCGGCCACGGCGCCGGGGAGACCTGGTCCTGCAGGCGACTCAGCTCGTCGGCGACCGACGCCGGGATGATGTCGCTGCGGGTGGAGAGCACCTGGCCGAGCTTGACGAAGGTGACGCCGGCCTCGTCGAGCGCCAGCCGCAGCGAGCGGGCGAGCTCGGCCTGGCCGGCCGGGTTCTCCCGGCCGGGGCGGCGACGGCCGCGCAGGTACGGGCCGAGGCCGTGCCGGATCGCGATCCGCAGGATCTGCACGTAGCGCTTGGTGCGGGCGATCCGGCCGCCCAGGTCGCGGCGCAGATCGCGGGCCCGGGGCAACGATCCGGTCGGGACGATGGCCTCGGCGAGCACCAGGAAGATCAGCCCGGACAGCACCGAGCACAGCGTGGTCAGGGCGAGCAACGCGAACGCGGCCCCGCCGGACCCCTCGAACGGCGGCGGTCCGACCAGCCCGCGCGCGATCGGGTTGAACAGCGCCAGCGTCAGCCCAGCTCCCACCGCCAGCCGCACCAGCCCGAACCGGACGCCCAGCAACCGCTGCGCCACCGGGACGAAGATCACCATGAAGATGACGATGTTGATCAGGCCGAAAATCACCACGTCCATGCCTGGAACAGTAGATCCTGCGAGGGTTGCGCCGGATCACCCGCGCGATGGACGTGTCCCTGAACCGGGCAGCGGAAAACCCCCGGTGCGGGACCGGGGGCTTCCGGGTGACTCAGGCCGGGCGGCGGCGGATCTTGTTGCCCAGCCAGACCAGCGGGTCGTACTTGCGGTCGGCGACGCGCTCCTTCATCGGGATCAGCGCGTTGTCGGTGATCTTGATGTGCTCCGGGCACACCTCGGTGCAGCACTTGGTGATGTTGCAGTAGCCCAGGCCGTGCTGCTCCTGGGCCGCGTGCTGGCGGTCGGCGGCGTCGAGCGGGTGCATGTCCAGCTCGGCGATCCGCATCAGGAACCGCGGACCGGAGAAGTTCTCCTTGTTCTCCTCGTGGTCCCGGATCACGTGACAGGTGTCCTGGCACAGGAAGCACTCGATGCACTTGCGGAACTCCTGCGAGCGCTCCACGTCGACCTGCTGCATCCGGTACTCGCCCGGCTTCAGGTCCACCGGCGGGGTGAAGGCCGGGATCTCGCGCGCCTTGGTGTAGTTGTAGGAGACGTCGGTGACCAGGTCCCGCATCACCGGGAAGGTGCGCATCGGGGTGACCGTGACGACCTCGTCCTCCTCGAACGTGTTCATCCGGCACATGCACATCAGCTTCGGCATGCCGTTGATCTCGGCGCTGCAGGAGCCGCACTTGCCGGCCTTGCAGTTCCACCGGACCGCGAGGTCCGGCGCCTGCGTGGCCTGCAGCCGGTGGATCACGTCGAGGACGACCTCGCCCTCGTTCACCTCGACCTCGTAGTCCTTGAGCTCACCGCCCTCGGAATCTCCCCGCCAGACGCGGAATTTCCCCTTGTAGCTCATGTGGCGGGCAGCTCCTCATCCGTGAGGTACTTCTTCAGCTCGTCGAGCTCGAACAGTTCGAGCAGGTCGTCGCGCATCGGGACCTGCTCCTTCTCGGTCACGTTCACGCCGCCGTCGGCGTCCAGCCCGCAGACCAGCAGCTTCTTGCGCCACTCCGCCGACATGGTCGGGTAGTCGTCGCGGGTGTGACCGCCGCGCGACTCCTGCCGCTGCAGCGCGGCCTTGGCCACGCACTCCGAAACGGTCAGCATGTTGCGCAGGTCGAGGGCCAGGTGCCAGCCGGGGTTGAACTGCCGGTGACCCTCCACCGTCATCTTCGCGATCCGGCCGCGGTACTCGGCGAGCCTGCCGAGCGCCTGCTCCATCTCCTCTTCCTTGCGGATGATGCCGACCAGGTCGTTCATCGACTGCTGCAGTTCCTGGTGGATCGAGTACGGGTTCTCGCCGCCCTCGAGCTCGAACGGCGCCAGCGCCTCGCGCGCCGCGGTGTCGATGTCGTCCTCGGCGATCTTCGGCCGGCTCTCGAGCGAGTCGACGTACATCGCCGCGCCCATGCCGGCCCGGCGGCCGAACACCAGCAGGTCGGACAGCGAGTTGCCGCCCAGCCGGTTCGAGCCGTGCATGCCGCCCGCCACCTCACCGGCCGCGAACAGGCCGGGTACGACGGACTGCGCGGTGTCCGGGTCGACCTCGACACCACCCATCACGTAGTGGCAGGTCGGGCCGACCTCCATCGGCTCGGCGGTGATGTCGACGTCCGCGAGCTCCTTGAACTGGTGGTGCATCGACGGCAACCGGCGGGTGATCTCCTCGGCCGGGAGCCGCGACGACACGTCCAGGAACACGCCGCCGTGCGGGGTGCCGCGGCCGGCCTTCACCTCGGAGTTGATCGCCCGGGCCACCTCGTCACGCGGCAGCAGCTCCGGTGGGCGCCGGTTGTTGTCCGGGTCCTTGTACCAGCGGTCCGCCTCGTCCTCGGTCTCCGCGTACTGCGCCCGGAACACGTCCGGCACGTACTCGAACATGAACCGCTTGCCCTCGGAGTTCTTCAGCACACCGCCGTCACCGCGGACCGACTCGGTGACCAGGATGCCCTTCACCGACGGCGGCCAGACCATGCCGGTCGGGTGGAACTGGATGAACTCCATGTTGATCAGCGTCGCGCCGGCCCGCATCGCCAGCGCGTGCCCGTCACCGGTGTACTCCCACGAGTTCGAGGTCACCTTGAAGGACTTGCCGACACCGCCGGTGGCCAGCACCACGGCCGGGGCGTCGAACAGGATGAACCGGCCGGACTCGCGCCAGTACCCGAAGGCGCCGGAGATGGCGTCGCCGTCCTTGAGCAGCTCGGTGACGGTGCACTCGGCGTACACCTTGAGGTTGGCCTCGTAGTCGCCGGTCTCCCGGAAGTCCTCCTGCTGCAGCGAGACGATCTTCTGCTGCAGGGTGCGGATCAGCTCCAGGCCGGTGCGGTCGCCGACGTGCGCCAGCCGCGGGTAGGTGTGGCCGCCGAAGTTGCGCTGGCTGATCCGGCCGTCCGCGGTCCGGTCGAACAGGGCGCCGTACGTCTCCAGCTCCCAGACCCGGTCCGGGGCCTCCTGGGCGTGCAGCTCGGCCATCCGCCAGTTGTTCAGGAACTTGCCGCCGCGCATCGTGTCGCGGTAGTGGACCTGCCAGTTGTCGTTGGAGTTCGCGTTGCCCATCGCGGCCGCGCAGCCGCCCTCGGCCATCACGGTGTGCGCCTTGCCGAACAGCGACTTGCACACGATCGCGGTGCGCTTGCCCTGCTCGCGGGCCTCGATCGCCGCCCGCAGGCCGGCGCCGCCGGCCCCGATCACGACGACGTCGTAGGTGTGTCGTTCGAGCTCAGTCATGACAGAGAAAGTCCGTATCAGTTGAAGAAGCGCAGGTCGGAGAACCAGCCGGCCGACAACGCCATGATGTAGGCGTCGGTCAGGATCACGGTGAACAGCGACGTCATCGCGAAGGTGCCGTGCTTGGGGTTCAGCTTGGACACGAAGGTCCAGTACCGGTAGCGCAACGGGTGCTTGGAGAAGTTCTTCAGCCGGCCGCCGACGATGTGCCGGCAGGCGTGGCAGGACAGCGTGTACAGCCACAGGAAGACCAGGTTGACCCAGATGATCACGGTGCCCAGGCCGATGCCGAAGCCGCCGTCCTTGCCGTGGAAGGCGAGGATGCCGTCGTACACGTTGAGGACACCGAAGACCAGCGCGCCGTAGAAGAAGTAGCGGTGCAGGTTCAGGGCGACCAGCGGGAACTTGCGCTCACCGGTGTACTTCTTGTGCGGCTCCGGGACCGCGCAGGCCGCCGGCGCGAAGAACAGCGACCGGTAGCCCGCCTTGCGGTAGTAGTAGCAGGTGCCCCGGAACCCGGCCAGCACCGCGAACGTGATGATGCTCAGCGGCAGGAACACCGGGAACTTGGGGAACCAGGTGCCCAGGTGGCTGGAGCCCTCGACACAGGAGTCGCTGATACAGGGGGAGTACAGCGGGGTGAGGTAATGGTATGCATCGACCCAGTACCACTTGTTCATGAAGATCCGGACCGTCGCGTAGACGATGAAGAAGACCAGGATCACTCCGATCCGCAGCGGCGCCAGCCACCAGCGGTCGGTTCGTGCGGTCTTCAGCCCGATCTGCGCGCGACCGGGCGCGTCAACTCCAGTCGCCATCAGGGGGCGTGCCTGTCCGGCGCGCCGAAGCCTTCGTGTTCCGCGTCGGTCCACATGGACGCGTCATACTCCACGTCGGGAATCTCCTCGAGTTCCTCCGGAACGGGTCCGGGTCTGTGACGGGGGTCGGGCGGGCCTAGCTCGGCCAGGTCGTCGTTCAGCCTGGCCACGTCCGACACCAACCGGCGGATGCCGAGAGTGTCACCGTACTCCTGGCTCAGTTTCCCGACGGCCGCGTGTAGCGTCTCGAGCGCGCGGACGACTGCGGCAACGCTGTTGCCCCCAGTGTTCAACTCAGCACCCATGCCGACTCCAGTGATGGTTTTGTAGCTGTCAGTATGCGCACACTTTGCCTTCGCCGAGCGCGCAGGGGAAGACCCTTCGGTACGGCGTGTTTCTACTAAGGCTTACCTCAGTTGCCGAGCGCGGTCGAGTGCAGTAATGGAATGAATCCGGCCTTCAGTGCAACGAGATTCGCCGGTGGCGTGAGTACGGCGACCTCGTGCAGCCCGGGTGGCCGGACCGGATCGCCGTACCCCTCCCAGGACCAGGGCAGCACGTGGTGGTCGAGGACGAGGGCGGGCCGGCCGTCGAACCGGATCATCGCTCCGTCAGGGAGTTGGTCGAGCTCCTGGATCGTGGTGCGTTGCTGCCGGGTGCGCGAGTCGACGCGCTCGAGGTGGAGCTGTGCGTCCATCGCGGTGGCGCGCGGCCGCTCGTCGAGACCGCGACCGCTGGCCCAGGCGCCGGCGTACCGGAGGTAGTCCCTGCGGCGGCAGTAGGCGCAGGGGCGATGGCCGGCCGCGAGGGCGACGGCCTCGTCGAAGAAGAACAGCGCGGTCCACCGGCCCGGCGGCATCGGGTCGCGGCGCACGCCCTTCCAGTCGAGCACGCAGCAGATCCAGGCCTTCGACCGCCAGCGGGTGGTGCCGAGCCGGCGGTCGGGGCCGTGCAGGGTGCCGCGGTTGCCCATCAGCAGGCCACGGCCCGGCTCGGCGACGATCTCCTGGGTCGGCAGGACCCTGTTCTGCAGTGGCACGACCAGATCCTCTCGCGCCCCACCGACAGTTCGTCTGGCACAGTGCGTGCCCGTGGGTGAACGGCAGGTGGTGATCGGGGTCGCGGTGATCCGCGACGGCAAGGTGCTGGCGGCGTTGCGGTCCGGGCCGGACGGCGGCTGGGAGTTCCCCGGCGGCAAGGTCGAGCCGGGGGAGACGGAGCGTGCCGCGGGCGCCCGGGAGCTGGCCGAGGAGCTGGGTGTGCGGATCGAAGTCGGGGAGTCGCTCGGCGTCGCCGTACCGATCAACGAAACGTATGCGCTCCGGGTCTACGCGGCCGAGCTGGTGGCCGGGGTGCCGGTCCCGCACGAGCACGGCGAGCTCCGTTGGGTCGGCGCCGGCGAGCTCGACGGGCTCGATTGGCTGCCCGCCGACCGGCCGTTCCTTCCCGCAGTCCGGAAATTGCTCACGTTTCACTCGTGAACTGCTCAGTTGCCCACCCTGAACAGTCACGATTCGGTGACTAGCGCTCCCTTCGGTTGGCGTCCACACTTCGAGATACGTAGGGTTCCCGGGAACCCCCGGGAGGTCCGGGGGCGGCTGGGGGTGCACTCACAGTTGAAGGGGCGAGGTGACGTTCAATGACGCTGGGGGTGTCGGAGGCGCAGAGCCCGGATGAGGGACTGCCGGCAGATCATCTTGCCGAGACCACCGAGGCGAAGCAGATCGAAGGACGATCGCTCGGCCAGATCGCGTGGGCCCGGCTCAAGCGGGACAAGATCGCGGTTGCCAGCGCGATCGTGATCCTGCTGATCATCGCGGTGGCGGTGTTCGCGCCGCTCATCGTGAAGCTGAACGGGTTCCCGCCCGATCAGTTCAACAAGACCAACGCGGCCGGCGAGCCGCTGCTGAACACCCGGGACGGAGGTATCCCGATCGGTGGGCTCTGGGGCAGTGGCACCAGCAGCGAGCACTGGCTCGGGGTCGAACCGCAGAACGGCCGGGACGTGTTCTCCCGGCTGGTGTACGGCACCCGTGTCTCGCTGCTGGTCGCACTCGGCGGCACGATCATCGCCGTGATCCTCGGCACCGTCATCGGCATGGTGTCCGGGTACTTCCACGGCTGGGTCGACACGCTGCTGAGCCGGCTGATGGACATCATGCTGAGCTTCCCGACGCTGCTGTTCATCATGGCGCTGACGCCGGTGATCGCAGACCGCGGGCAGGCGATGTTCGGCATACCGGACGACAACAAGTTACGTATGGGCGTGCTGATGTTCGTCCTCGGGTTCTTCGGCTGGGCCTATCTGGCCCGAATAGTTCGAGGGCAGACACTGTCGCTCCGAGAACGGGAGTTCGTCGAGGCGGCCAGGTCGCTCGGCGCCGGTCCGATGTACGTGATCTTCAAGCAGGTGCTGCCGAACCTGCTCCCGACGCTGCTGGTCTACACGACCCTGCTGATCCCGAGCTACATCACCGCCGAGGCGGCGCTGTCGTTCCTGGGTGTAGGGATCAAGGAGCCCACCTCGTCGTGGGGCCGGATGATCGCCGACGCTTCGGACTGGATCGAGAGCAACCCGCTCTACCTGTTCTTCCCGGGCATCGCGCTGTTCATCACCGTGCTGGCGTTCAACCTGCTCGGCGACTCGGTCCGCGACGCTCTCGACCCGCGCGCCGGAAGGGGCTGACCGATGGGCCGCTACCTGATCCGCCGCCTGTTGCAGACGGTGCTGATCCTCTTCGTGATCAGCGCGATCACGTTCTTCCTGTTCTGGGCGACGCCGGCCAACCCGGCGCTGCTGATCTGCGGGAAGAACTGCAACGCCGAGACGGTCGCCCAGGTCAACGCGACGTACGGGTTCGACGACCCGCTGATCGTCCAGTACGGCACGTACATGCAAGGCCTGGTCAGCCCGGGTGGCCGCACGATCGGCTCCGAGGGCAGCGAGCGGGAGTGCGCGTGGCCGTGCTTCGGCGAGTCGTACCAGAACGGCATCCCGGTCTGGGACTCGATCTCCGACTCGTTCCCGGCGACCCTCTGGCTGGCTGTCGGAGCCGCCGTCATGTGGCTGGTGGCCGGCGTGATGCTGGGCCTGATCGCGGCGCTGCGCAAGGGCAAGTTCATCGACAAGCTCAGCGTCGGGATCGCCCTGTTCGGTGTGTCCTTCCCGACCCTGGTGTTCGGGTACCTGCTGTTGTTCACCTTCATCGTCAAGCTGCAGTGGCTGCCGTTCCCCGACACGGCGAACGCGGCGCTGTTCACGGTCGGCCCAGTGAAATGGGCGCAGTTCTACATCCTGCCGTGGATGACGCTGGCACTGGTGTACGCGGCGCTCTACACCCGGCTCACCCGGGCCAACATGATCGACACGATGAACGAGGACTACATCCGGACCGCACGGGCCAAGGGCCTCGGTGAGCGGAGCGTGGTCTTCAAGCACGGGCTGCGCGCCGCGCTGACGCCGATCGTGACGATCTTCGGCCTCGACCTCGGCGGTCTGCTCGGCGGCGCCGTGATCACCGAGCAGATCTTCAGCATCACCGGGCTGGGCAAGTTCGCGATCGACTCGGTGCTCGGCAACGACCTGCCCGCGATCATGGGCGTCGTGCTGTTCGCGGCGATCTTCGTCGTCCTCGCGAACGTGGTCGTCGACATTCTGTACGCCATCATCGACCCGCGCGTGCGGCTGTCCTGAGCAGGCCGGAGGATACGTAGTGACCGAGTCCGTGATGAAGGCGGAGCCGCGCGAGCCCGCGGTTGGCAAGCCGTTCCTGGAGCTCAAGGACCTGCAGGTGCACTTCCCGACCGACGACGGTCTGGTGAAGGCGGTGAACGGCCTGAGCTTCACCCTGGAACGCGGTAAGACGCTGGGGATCGTCGGCGAGTCCGGCTCCGGCAAGAGCGTGTCCAGCCTGGCCATCATGGGCCTGCACAAGGGCAGCCGGGCGAAGGTGTCCGGGGAGATCTGGCTGGACGGCGCCGAGCTGGTGTCGATGTCGGTGGAGGAGATCCGCCGGCTGCGCGGCCAGCAGATGTCGATGATCTTCCAGGACCCGCTGTCGGCGATGCACCCGTTCTACAGGGTCGGCGATCAGCTCACCGAGGCCTACCTGGTGCACCACGACGCCCCGAAGGCGGTGGCCAAGAAGCGGGCCATCGAGCTGCTCGACCGGGTCGGCATCCCGTCGCCGCAGAAGCGGTTCGACGACTACCCGCACCAGTTCTCCGGCGGTATGCGGCAGCGCGCGATGATCGCGATGGCGCTGATGTGCGACCCGTCGCTGCTGATCGCCGACGAGCCGACCACGGCGCTGGATGTCACCGTGCAGGCGCAGATTCTGGACCTGATGCTGGATCTGCAGAAGGAGTTCAACTCCGCCATCATCATGATCACCCACGACCTCGGCGTGGTCGCCCAGATGACCCAGGACGTGGTGGTGATGTACGGCGGCCGCGTCGTCGAGGCGGGCAACGTCCGGGACATCTTCTACCGCCCGGAGATGCCCTACACCTGGGGCTTGCTCGGCTCGATCCCGAAGGTGAACCGCAGCGGCGACCAGCGGCTCAAGTCGATCCGCGGCACCCCGCCGTCCCTGATCAACCTGCCCAAGGGCTGCCCGTTCCAGCCGCGCTGTGACTATCAGCAGCACGTCGTGGGGCATTCGTGCGCCAACGAGCTGCCCGAGCTGCTACAGGTCGACACCAGCGGACACCAGGTCCGCTGTCATATCGACTCCGAGCAGCGGAAGCAGTTGTTCGCCGAGCAGATCAAGCCGAACCTGTGAAGCGCGAGGAGCGATCGTGAGTACGACGACATCGGCGGACCAGGCGCCGGCCGCGGAGTCCAAGCAGAGCGAGCTGCTGCTCGAGACAACCGGTCTGCAGCGGTACTTCCCGGTGACCCGCGGCATCGTCTTCCAGAAGCAGACCGGCGCGGTGAAGGCGGTCGACGGGGTCGATCTGGCCATCCACGCCGGCGAGACGCTGGGCGTGGTCGGCGAGTCCGGCTGCGGGAAGACCACGACCGGGCGGCTGGTGACCAGGCTGGACGAGCCCACCGGCGGAACGATCAAGTTCCTCGGCGAGGACATCACCCACCTGAACCGGGCCAAGATGCGGCCGCACCGCCGCGAGATCCAGATGATCTTCCAGGACCCGTTCTCCTCGCTGAACCCGCGGCAGACGGTCGGCGCCATCATCTCGGCGCCGTTCGACATCCAGAAGGTCAAGAGCGAGGGCGGGACGAAGAAGGCCGTCCAGGCCCTGATGGAACGCGTCGGGCTGAACCCGGAGCACTACAACCGGTACCCGCACGAGTTCTCGGGCGGCCAGCGGCAGCGCATCGGCGTCGCGCGGGCCTTGGCCCTGCGGCCCCGGCTGATCGTCTGCGACGAGCCGGTCTCCGCGCTGGACGTGTCGATCCAGGCCCAGATCGTCAACCTGCTGGAGGACCTGCAGGACGAGTTCGGGCTGGCCTACCTGTTCATCGCGCACGACCTGTCGGTGATCCGGCACATCTCGGACCGGGTCGCGGTGATGTACCTGGGCAAGGTGGTGGAGACCGCCGAGCGCGACGAGCTCTACAACCACGCCCGCCACCCGTACACGCACGCCCTGTTGTCGGCGGTCCCGGAAGCCGACCCGGATGCAGCGCTCGACCGCGAGCGCATCCGGCTCACCGGGGACGTGCCGAGCCCTCTCAACCCGCCGTCGGGTTGCCGGTTCCGGACCCGGTGCTGGAAGGCACAGGAGATCTGCGCCGAGCAGGAACCGCCGCTCGTGCAGATCGGCGCCCCCGGTCACAAAGCGGCCTGTCATTTCCCGGAGGAACGCGATGTGATCTGAGCATTACAGACAGCATTCGTGAGATTGAGGCACGGCACTGAATGGGTCACGATCCGGTCAAACCGGCTGAACTCGATTGCGCCACTTGTGAATACGTGAGTTGATCACCGCGACATTGAGGAAGAGAACTTTCTTCAAGCCGCCGTGACCCGGCGTCGATTGTCATTTACAGGAAGGAACACTGGCCATGGAGCACGTCAAGCGAACCGGGGTGGCGATCGCCGCGGGGTTCGCCCTGACCCTGACGGCAGCAGCCTGCGGCGGGGACGAAGGGGGCAGTAGCACCCAGAGCGGGCAAGACACGGCCGGTGCCAAGGGGGGCACCGTCACCGTTTACCACGTGAACGACGTGGAACACCTCGACCCCGCGCGGAACTTCGTCACCGACTCCAACATGATCGGCAAGCTGATCACGCGGACGCTGACGGACTACCGCTACGACGCGAAGTCGAAGAAGATCATCCTCGAGAAGGACCTCGCCGAGAGCTACGAGTCCAGCCCGGACTTCAAGACCTGGACCTTCAAGCTGAAGGACGGCCTGAAGTACGAGGACGGCACGCCGGTCAAGGCGGCCGACATCAAGTACAACGCCGAGCGCTCGTTCTCCGCCGACATGGCCGAGGGTGCGCCGTACGCGCACGAGTACCTGGACTGCCCGGGCTACAAGGGCCCGTACGTCGCCGGCAACAACGGCGGCAAGGGCTGCACCGCGATGGAGGTGCCGGACGACAAGACCATCATCTTCAAGCTGAACCGCCCGGTCTCGTCCTTCGACGGCACCACGAGCATGAAGGTCTTCTCGCCGGTCCCGGCGGCCAAGGACACCAAGACGGCGTACGACAACCGTCCGGTCTCCACCGGTCCGTACAAGATCGAGACCTACACCCGCAAGAAGCAGCTCGTGCTGGTCCGCAACGACCAGTGGGACCAGAAGACGGACCCGCTGCGCAACGCGCTGCCGGACAAGTTCATCTTCAAGTTCGGTGACGCCGAGGCGACCGTCGACCAGCGGCTGATCGCGGACGGCACCGCCGACAAGAGCTCGGTGAGCTTCGCCGGTGTGCAGCCGGAGAACATCGCCAAGACGAACCAGGCGAACGTCAAGGACCGCGTGGTCGAGGGCACCGACATCTGCCGCCGGTACATCGCGTTCAACGAGCAGAAGCCGCTGCTGAAGAACCAGAAGCTGCGCGAGGCGCTGTACTACGGCCTCGACCGCACCAGCTACCGCGACGGTCGTGGTGGCGAGCGGCTCGCTGCGGTGGTCGACTCGATCATTCCGCAGGACATGGAGGGCTACAAGGCGGAGGAGCACTTCAAGGCTCCGCCGGAGGGTGACCCGGCGAAGGCCAAGCAGCTGCTGACCGAGTCCGGCTACAAGGGCGAGAAGCTGGTGCTGGGCACGGCGGACTCCGGTCTGGCCGTGAAGGCCGCCGAGGCCGCTCAGGCGTCCTGGAAGGCTGTCGGGATCAACGTCGACATCCGCAAGATCCCGGGTGACAACTACTACTCGACGCAGCAGCAGGACTCCGGCGCGACCGACCTGATCACCGCGGGCTGGTGCTACGACTGGGCGAGCCTGACCACGATCGTTCCGTCCGTCCTCGGTGCGGACACGAGCGCCCCGGGCAAGGCCGCGCAGAACAACTACGCTCGTAGCCAGGCCGGTTGGGACAAGCTGGCCGAGCTGGCGAAGGAGTCCGACAAGGCCAAGGTCGAGTCCGGCCTGTCCGACCTGTACGCCGAGATCATGAAGACGGCGCCGCTGGTGCCGACCGTTCAGGACCTCAACGTGTACGTCGTCGGCTCGAACATCTCCAACGCGGTGGCCGACCCGAACACCGGTGGTCTGCCGGACCTGACCCAGATCGGCCTCAAGCAGGCCGGCTGATCTGAGTCGCTCCACAACTGAACAGCAAACCGGAGAGGGCGGTGCCTGGCGGCGCCGCCCTCTTCTGCTGTCTCCGGCCCGTTGCAGGGCACAGTTGTATGGGTCATCTGTATGGGTTGTACCTGGTGACGGAGCGTGCCGGGCGAAAGAATCTCACTCCGAGCCCTTGGGGAGGAGTGAGCGATGCCGGTCTACCAGGTCGTCCCAGCGGTGCGCAGGGACGACGCCGCCCCGGAGATCGTCTGCGACGTCTACGAGCTGGGCGCCCGCCGCCGGACACCGGTGGCCGTGAAGGAGCTGACCAGCCGCCAGGTTGCGATCGGCCGGATGATGTCGACCGGCGCGAAGGACGCCGCGATCGCCCGCGAGCTGGGGCTGTCGCTGCGGACGGTCCGGGCCGAGATCAGTGCGCTGATCGCCGGTCTCGGGGCCAAGTCCCGCTTCCAGGCCGGCTGCCTGCTGGTCCGCCGCTTCGGCTGAGCCACGCTCCGTTGCCGGGCCGGCTGTCGGCGGCCCGACGTAGGCTTTCGCCATGAGTGAGCTTCCTGATCGCCGGCTGCTGCTGGTGCACGCCCACCCGGACGACGAGACGATCAACAACGGCGTGACGATGGCGAGGTACGTCGCCGAGGGCGTCGGCGTGACGCTGATCACCTGCACGCTCGGCGAGGAGGGCGAGGTGCTCGTCCCGGAGCTCGAGCACCTGGCCGCGAGCCAGAGCGACCAGCTCGGCGCGCACCGGATCGGCGAGCTGGCGGCCGCGATGGCCGAGCTCGGCGTCACCGACTACCGCTTCCTCGGCGCGCCCGGGAAGTACCGCGACACCGGGATGATCTACAACGAGGAAGGCAACGCCGACGTCCCGCCGCAGACCCGGCCGGACAGCTTCTGGCAGGCCGACGTGCTGGTGGCGGCCGACGACCTGATCCCGGTCATCCGCGAGGTCCGGCCGCAGGTCCTGGTGACCTACGACCAGTACGGGAACTACGGCCACCCCGACCACATCCAGGCCCATCGCGTCGCGACGTACGCGGCCGCGCTGGCCGCCGCGCCGTCGTACCGGGAGGACCTGGGCGAGGCCTGGGACATCCCGAAGATCTACTGGAACGCGATGTCCGAGTCGAGCCTGCGGGACAGCCTGCGGAAGCTGCGCGAGTCCGGGGACCACACGACCTTCGAGGGGATGGACCCCGACGGCCCGATGGGGCCGTTCGTCACCCCGGACCGGTTCATCGCCTGCGTGATCGACGCCGGGCAGTACATCGACCAGAAGATGAACGCGATGAAGGCGCACGCCACCCAGATCACCGTCGACGGACCGTTCTTCGCGCTGTCGAACAACAACGGCAACGAGATCTGGGGCTCGGAGGCGTACCGCCTGGTCAAGGGCACGGCGGCGCCGGGCCCGGACGGCCTGGAGCACGACCTGTTCGCCGGGCTCTGATGCCGGCGCCCGCGGAGTTCCGTGCGGCGCTCGGGCGGTTCGCCTCCGGCATCACGATCATGAGCACGCTCCAGGACGGCGTCGCGCACGCGATGACGGCCAACGCGTTCACATCCGTCTCGCTCGACCCGCCACTGGTGCTGGTCTGCGTCGACAAGGGCGTCCGGATGCACGCTGCCGTCCTGGAGTGCGGCTTCTGGGCGGTGTCGGTGCTGGCAGGGGACCAGCAGCCGATCGCCGACCGGTTCGCCCGCTCCGGGCGCGACCTCTACACCCAGTTCGACGGCATCGCGACGGTGCCCGGCCCGAAGACCGGCTGTCCGGTCATCGAACGCTCCCTGTCCTGGCTGGAGTGCCGGACCTGGGCGACGTACGACGGTGGCGATCACACGATCGTGGTCGGCGAGGTGCTGAGCCTCGGCGTCAGGGAATCGGGTGATCACGGAGCGTTGATCTACTACGACAGTGATTACCGAGAGCTACCAGATGGGTAGCGCGGAGGGGCAGCCCGGGGCTGCCCCGAGGGTCGGACTGGGCTGCCCCTTCCCGTAGGATGTGCCCTTGTGCCCCGTGCGGGCGCGGCCCGAATACGGCTCGACAGGAGGACTTCGTCCGGTGGGGAGACAGCAGCTCGCGGGGATCATCGCCGCGGCGGGCCTTGGCGTGCTCGTGGTGGGGTACGGAGCGGCCTTCGCGTTCGCCGGTGACAGGATCCCGGGTGACAGCACCGTGCTGGGCGTCCCGGTCGGCGGGCTGTCCGAGGACGACGCGAAGTCGAAGCTCGAGGCCGGCCTGAAGGACCGGCTGACCCAGCCGATCACGCTGAAGGCCGGCGAGTCGTCGTACAAGGTCGATCCGGTCGAGGCCGGGCTCAGCGTGGACGTGGACGCCACCGTCGACGCGGCGGGTGCGGGGCGCAGCCTGGCCCCGGGCCACATCTGGCATGCCCTGACCGGCGGCGACGAGATCCAGCCGGTGATCAAGAAGGACGACGCGAAGCTGCAGGCCGCCGTCGCCAAGCTGGCCAAGCAGGTGAACCGGCAGGCCACCGACGGCACGATCACGTTCAAGAACGCCGAGCCGGTTCAGCATGAGCCCGCCGACGGCCTGCAGATGGACAACGGGAAGGCGACCAGCACGCTGCTCGCCGCGTACCCCGCCGAGACCACCCCGGCCGAGCTCGCAGTCACCGTGACCAAGCCGCAGGCCGACGCGGAGGCGATGGCCAAGGCGATGTCGGACTTCGCCGAGCCGGCCATGTCCGGCCCGATCCGGCTCACCGTCGGGTCGAAGTCGGTCGAGCTGACCCCGTCCGAGCTCGCGCCCGCGCTGGCGGTGACCGTCAAGGACGGCCAGATCACCCCGTCGCTGAACGCGAAGACGCTCGAGCCGCTGTTCCAGGAGCGGTTCAAGGCACTGGAGACGCTGCCGAAGGACGCCACGGTGCAGATCGTCGGCGCCGGCCCGACGGTGATCCCGGCCGTCGACGGCCTGGTGGTGGACCGGGCCAAGGTCGGCCCGGCAATCCTGTCGGTGCTGCCCAAGCCGGTCGGCGAGCGCCGCGCCCAGGTCGGCCTGGCCCCGACCAAGGCCAAGGTGACCACCGAGGCGGTCCAGGCGCTCGGGATCAAGGAGGTGATGGGGGAGTTCACCACCCAGTTCCCGCACGCGCCGTACCGCAACGTGAACATCGGCACCGCGGCCCGCAAGATCAACGGCACGCTGCTGAAGCCGAACGAGGAGTTCAGCCTCAACAAGATCGTCGGTGAGCGGACCAAGGAGAACGGGTTCACCGAGGGCAACATCATCAGCGGCGGCAAGTTCGTCCTGGACCTCGGCGGCGGTGTCTCGCAGTCGGCCACCACCACCTTCAACGCGGCCTTCTTCGCCGGGCTGAAGGACGTCGAGCACAAGGCGCACAGCGTCTACATCAGCCGCTACCCGATCGGCCGGGAGGCGACCGTCGCCTGGCCGTCGGTGGACATGAAGTTCCTGAACGACTCCGGCCACGGGATCCTCGTGCAGACCATCTTCAGGGCCTCCACGCCGGGCCGCCCGGGCAGCATCACGGTGAAGATCTGGGGCACCAAGGTCTGGGACATCACCGCGGGCCAATCGGGCAAGACCAACCCGCGCCAGCCCGGGATCGTCTACAACACCAAGCCCGACTGCAAACCGCAGGCGCCGACCGCCGGCTTCGACATCACGATCTACCGGTACTTCGCCCAGAACGGCGTTCGGAAGAAGACCGAGTCCTTCGTGACCAAGTACAACGCGGCCGACGACATCCGCTGCGGCCCGAAGCCGGGCACTACGCCGCCGCCCGCGTCCACCACCCCGCCGGGCATGAGCAAGCCGACCACGACCACCCGCCCGCCCGGTTAGGCCTGCAGCTTGTGGAGTTCGGCGGCGACCTGGTCGAACAGGTCCTCGCCGATCACCGCGCCTTCCCGGCGTACCTCGGCCGGGTCGATCCGGAGCACCCGGTCCAGGCGCACCTCGCTGCGGCGGCCGTCGCGGTCCCACGCGCCGCTGCCGATGTCCAGCCAGACCCGGCCCCAGCGGGCCTCGTCGGCGGCGTCCCGGTCGTGGTCCTTGCTGGTCAGGATCAGCGCCAGCAGCCACGGCCCGTCCGAGCCGACGACCAGGACCGGACGGTCCTTGCCCCGGTTGTGGTCCTCCTCGAACGGCACCCAGGTCCAGACGATCTCGCCCGGGTCAGCCACCCCGTCGTCCGGGTGCGGGGTGTACTCGACGTGCACCGTCCCCTCGAAGTCCCCCGCATACTCCGGCCGCTCCGCCACATGATCCGCCATGGGACCTGAGGTTAGCGGGTGGTCAGATACCGGTAGCGATACGCGGGTTGGTAGCTGAGGTGCCTGCAGGCGGTCACGGCGGGTGTGTTCTCCTCCAGGACCTCGAGGTAGGTACGGCGGCCGCCCAGCGGGCCTGACCACCGCGCCAGCCCCTGCAGGAGGGCCGTTCCGAGGCCCCGGCGACGGTACGACGGGTCCACGCGGATCGCATCCACCCCGAGCCAGTGACCGGTCATCGAGCCCCGCCCGACGGCGACCGCCCGGCCGTTCAGCGTGATCGACGCGAACACGGCCTTCGGCGCGCCCTCCATCACGGTCGGCGCGGGCTCCGGCACCGGCCCGTCGAAGGCTGCCGCGTACCAGGCCGAATCAGGGTGCTCCGCGACCAGTACGTCGTACGCCGGAGCAGCGTTCACGTGGTCGAGGGTGGTGTGCATGACTAGGACGTCGGACTGCCCGGGACGGGCGTCGGTCCACCCGCAGGACCGGAGCTCCGCCTCCTCGGGGCTGCCGAGCCGGACGAGCGCCAGCGGTGGCAGCCCACGCTCGTCGTAGAAGGCCTCAGCGTGCTTGAGCGCCTCCGGCACCGCCATCCCGGGATTCCCCGCGGGCAGCAGCGAATTGGCCCGCCCGGTCCATCCGGACGATGCCCGCAGCAACCACTCCCCGAGGTACGTCGTCTCCACCGCAGGCCGGCCGAGGGCGGTGGTCAGGAACAGCTGCTCCACGTCCACCGGCCGCAGCGGCAGCTCCGGGATCGTTTTCGCCGCCGTCACGTCACTGACACGAATCTCGTGCAGACTGCTGTCAGCGTGCCGAACGACAAGGCCCTCGGGGTCCCCGGACTGGAGCACGCCGATGACGTCGGTCAGGCCGCCGGGGATCCGGTGCCGGACGACGACACGGTGGCCGATATCACGGGCACTGAAGCCTGACACGATGCGGACTCCTGGCAGAGTGGGCGAAGTACTACCGTGATACTAGATACCTGCATCACAGCATCGCAGCACCCCAAGCCAGCGCTGCGCTTGCCTGCCATAGGAGGAGTAGCAGTGACCTACGTCATCGCGCAGCCGTGTGTTGACCTGAAGGACCTCGCCTGCGTCGAGGAATGCCCCGTCGACTGCATCTACGAGGGCAACCGGATGCTGTACATCCACCCGGACGAGTGCGTGGACTGCGGAGCGTGCGAGCCGGTCTGCCCCGTGGAGGCGATCTACTACGAGGACGACACGCCGGAGCAGTGGAAGGACTACTACACGGCGAACGTCGACTTCTTCAACGACCTGGGCTCGCCGGGTGGCGCGTCGAAGATGGGCAAGATCGACAAGGATCACCCGTTCATCGCCGCCCTGCCGCCGCAGGAGCACGACGAGTAAACAACCAGCTACTGAGCGGGGCGGGGCGCCGGTGGTGCCCCGCCTCGCGTCTTGTGGGCGGCGGTTACTGCTCGACCACGTCCACGTGGACGTGGTCGAGGTGGCGGAGGATCGTGGCGTCGCCGGAGCGCGCCGGCGGGGTGTAGTCGCGCCAGCCGCTGTCGGAGCGGCGGCCGGCGGTCCAGATCTTGTCGCTGAAGATGACCGTGCGGATGTTCAGCACCTCCGCCCGGGCGACCAGGTACTGCGCCATCGCCCACCCCTTGGTGGTGTTCGCCGCCGAGATCGGCCGCACGAACACGTCCACCGCCCGGCCCTCGTAGTGCGCCGACCCTTCCATGTGCCCGGACCGGATCCCGCCCGGCGCGTACCCACCGGTCGACAGCTTCCCGAACGTCGCCAGCAGATCACGCCGTACGGCGTCCGCCCGCGGCGTCAGCCCGTTCCGGCCGAGCGTCTGCGCCTCCACTGTGTCGGGATCGACGGTGCAGCTGAACACGGCCTTCGACTGCCCGGTCAGCGCCGACGCGAGGATCCGCGCATCGGCCTCGTGGTCCGCGTAGGCGTTCGGGAACGCGCTGCGCTGGACCCGGTCGGCCGCCACCGTGACCGCGAGGGTCTGGTAGTTCCTGATCTTCACCAGCGCGTCGTAGAACTTCCCGGCCGCGTAATGCGGGTCGCGCACCTGGGCCGCCGTACCCCAGCCCTGTGACGGCCGCTGCTGGAACAGCCCCAGCGAGTCCCGGTCGCCGTGCGCCAGGTTCCGCAGGCCCGACTCCTGGTATGCCGTCGCCAACGCGATCGTCGCCGCCCGCGCCGGCAACCCACGCCGTACGGCGACACCGGCGATCAGCGCGGCGTTCTCAGCCTGCTCCAGGTCCACTACCACGGTCGCGCCGCCGACGGTGGCCTCGCACTGCTCCTTGGGCGGCAGCAGCGACGGGAGGTCCTGGTCGCCGACCCAGTTGATCGCGACGCCGACAGCCAGCGCGAGCGCGGCGAAGGCGCCCACGGCGATGACGGCACCCCGCTTTATCGGCATACCGCTCCCAACGTTCGGGAGCGGGGCCGAGGTTCCTGACGATGGGTCACGAAGTGGTTGACGCGCTGGACGTGCCGCTGGTTCACGCGTTGGCGTGAAGTGCCTCGTTCAGCGCGATGCCCTCACCCGTCCGCGGGCGGGCCTCGACGGCGCCGGTGACCGAGTTGCGCAGGTACAGCAGGCCCGGCTGGCCGGACAGCTCACGCGCCTTCACCACGCTGCCGTCCGGCAGGGTGACCTTGGTGCCGGCGGTCACGTACAGTCCGGCCTCGACCACGCAGTCGTCGCCGAGCGAGATCCCGGTGCCGCCGTTCGCACCGAGCAGGCAGCGCTTGCCGATCGACACGACCTGCGTGCCGCCACCGGACAGCGTGCCCATGATCGACGAGCCCGCGCCGATGTCGCTGCCGTCGTCGACCACGACCCCGGCCACGATCCGGCCCTCGACCATCGACGTACCGAGGGTGCCGGCGTTGAAGTTGATGAAGCCCTCGTGCATCACCGTGGTCCCGGCGGCCACGTGCGCGCCGAGCCGGACCCGGTCGGCGTCGGCGATCCGGACCCCGCTCGGTACGACATAGTCCGTCATCCGCGGGAACTTGTCGACGCTCGTGACAGTCAGGTACTGCCCGGCCGCCCGCGCCCGCAGCCGGACCTGCTCGATGTCCTCGACCGGCACCGGACCGAGCGAGGTCCAAGCGTTGTTCGGCAGGGCGCCGAAGATGCCGTCGAGGTTCACGCCGTGCGGGCGGACGAGCCGGTGCGACAGCAGGTGCAGGCGCAGGTACGCGTCCGGGGTGCTGCCGTCCGGGGCCTCGTCCAGGGCGATCTCGGCCGAGACGACCTCCCGCCGCACCTGCCGGAGCTCGTCGTTCCCCTCCGCGGCGATCAGCTCGGCGGGCGCCTTCGCGTCCGCCGGCTTGCTGCCGAGCTCAGGAGCCGGGAACCAGACATCGAGCACGGTCCCAGCAACAGTGACGGTAGCGAGGCCAAAGCCCCAAGCATGCGTGGCATCCATACCTCAAAGCCTGCCAGACCCCCCAGCGCCGGGTTGACCGGGACCGCCATCCGGGAAATCCCGAGGCGAGGGTCGGGGGGCTGTGGTCTACTCGTCGGATGCTTCCGACTTGGCTTGCGGTGGTGTCTGGTCCGTTGTTGGAAGCGACAGAGGCGCCTGGGGTCGGGGCGTTGCATGGGGAGTTGCTGCGGCAGTGGGGGTCGTCGGAGGTGTGGCGGCTGTCTTACGGGCTGCGGAGTGTGATCGCCAAGCGGGGGACGGACGGGCAGGCTGACGAAGCGCGGGCGTACGAGCGCTTCGTCGTACCGCTCGGACTGCCGGCACCCCGACTGATTCACAACCATCGCGACGACGACGCCGGGGTGATGATCCTGGCGGATGTCGGCCGGGTGACGCTGGAGCAGGAGCCGAGTGCCGACGGGTTCGCCGCCGCGGCCGAGTTGCTCGCGACGATCCGGCAGCGGCCGGTGGACGGTCCGAGCGAGTTCCCGGCGGAGCGGGTGAAGGAGCTCGCGGACCGGATCGGCCGGATCGACTTCGACCTCGCGCCGCTGACCGAGGCTCTCGCCGCGCTGCACCGGGACGCCCCGGCCGCCGTCGTCCACGGCGACTTCGTGCCGAAGAACCTGGTCACCGACGGCGCTCGCTGGACCGCGATCGACTGGCCGGGCGCCTACCTCGCGCCGCACCTCAGCGACCTCTACACGCTGATCCGCGACGCCGTTGCCCTCGGCCACGAACGCGAACCGATCCTCGCCCGCTACCTCGACGCCACCGGCGCCGACCCGGCACTCGTCGACCGCCAGTTCCTCGTCGGCGGCGGCTGCTTCTTCCTCATCGCGCTGCGCTTCATCGTCGAGGAGGGCTTGCGCACGATCCCGGAGTCCAAGAACTGGATCGCCGGCCTGCTCAGCGAGCTCGAAGACGTGGTGACCCAGCTGTCATGAAGCTCCTCGTCCTCGGCGGCACCAAGAACCTCGGCCGCCACGTGGTCGAGGCCGCCCTCCGCCACGGTCACGACCTCACCCTCTTCAACCGCGGCCTCACCAACCCGTCCCTGTTCCCCGAAGTCCGTCGCCTGACCGGCTCACGATCCGAGCCGGACGCGCTGGCGACGGGGGAGTGGGACGGCGTCATCGACATGTCGGGCTTCCTGGTCCACGACGTACGGCGCTCCGCCGAGCTGCTCCGCGACCGCGTCGGCCACTACACGTACATGTCGTCGATCGCGGTCTACGCCAGCAAGATCACGCCCGGGATGACCGAGGACGCCCCGCTGCTCCCGTGGCCGGACGGCGCGCCCGAGGACCACTTCACCATGGACCTCTACGGCCCCTCCAAGGTCCGCTGCGAATCGTTGCTGACGGCCCAGTTCGGCGACCGCACCTCGGCCGTCCGCTCCGGCTTCGTCGTCGGCCCCTACAACCCCGACTTCGGCAATTGGGGCGAAGCCCTCGCCCACGGCAAGCCGCTCGAGTGCGCCGCCCGGCCCGACCAGCCCATCCAGTACGTCGACGCCCGCGACCTGGCTGCCTTCCTCCTGCACGTCACGGTCGACCGCGTTCCCGGCCCGTTCAACGCGGTCGGCCGCTCCACCGCCATGTCGGACCTGGCCGACGCCTGGCGCTCCGTCGTACCCGATCCACCTGTGATTGACTGGTCACCGGCCGAGGACCGCTTCCACCTCCCGCACGACGGCACCAACGACGGCACCTTCCAGCTCGACAACTCCCGGGCCCTCGCAGCCGGCCTCACCCTCCGCACCAACCACGAGATCGCCCGCGACTACCTCGCCTGGGTCCAAGCTGGGAACACCCCACCTCCACCGCCGCACTGATCCGTAGCATTGCGCGGGTGATCATCGAGACAGGTGGAGGTCCGGTCGGCGGCCGGACCAGCCCGAGCGGCGTCGGTTTCAGCAGCGTCAACGCGACCCGGTACTCCGGTACGACCGGCAACCGCGAGGAGGCTGCGCTCCAGGCGGGCGACCACCTCGTGCGGCCGGGGGACCGGCTGCGGTACCTGATCTACCCGGAGCTCGACGTGCAGCTCGAGTACTCGGCGACGTACGCCGCTGTGGACCTGGTCTTCACCGACGGCAGTCGCCTGTCCGAGCTCGGCGTACTGAACCAGTACGGGATGCCGTTCGACGCGGCCGGCCAGGGCGCGTCCAAGATCCTGTACGCGAACCAGTGGAACGACGTCCAGGTCGACCTGACCGCGGCCGCCGGGCGCACCGTCGACCAGGTGGTGCTGACCGTCGACGCACCGGACGCCGGCACGGAGTTCGAGGGCTGGATCGACGACCTGGAGATCGGGCCGGCCCCGGCGCGGCTGGACGGCTCGGACCTGACGGCGTACGTCGACACCCGGCGCGGCACCAACGCCAGCCACGACTTCTCCCGCGGCAACACGCTGCCGATCACCGCCTGGCCGAACGGCTTCAACTTCCTCACCCCGGTGACGGACGCCTCGACCCACCGCTGGCCGTACGAGTACCACCGGGCCAACAACGCCGACAACCGCCCCGAGCTCCAGGGCCTGAGCTTCTCGCACCAGCCGAGCCCGTGGATGGGCGACCGCGACCAGCTGTCGATCATGCCCGTGGCGGCCGCCGAACCCCTCGGTGACCCGGCCGCTCGCGCCGCCGCGTTCAGCCACGACGACGAGATCGCCCGCCCGGACCTCTACTCGGTCCGGCTCGCGAACGGCGTCAGCGCCGAGCTCGCGCCCACCGACCACGGCGCGATCTTCCGCTTCACCTTCCCGGCGGACGCGGCCGGCCGGCACCTGGTCTTCGACACCATCGACGAGCACGGATTCTTCGAGTACGACGGGACCGCGCTGACCGGCTGGGTCGAGAACGGCTCGGAGTTCGGCCGCACCCGGATGTACTGCTACGGCATCTTCTCCGTCGCGCCGACCGGTTTCGGCCCGACCGCCGGCGGCCGGTCCAACGCCCGAGCGGTCAGCTTCGACGCGGCCGACGACGTCACCCTGCGGATCGCGACGTCCTTCATCGGCGTCGACCAGGCGCGACACAACCTCGAGCTCGAGCTCGCCGGCCGATCCTTCGACGACATCCAGCAGGCCGCCAACGCCGCCTGGAACGAGCGCCTCCAGGTGATCCGGCCCGAGGGCGCGACCGAACCGCAGCTGCGCACGGTCTACGGCAACCTCTACCGCCTCAACCTCTACCCGAACTCCCACTTCGAGAACGCGGGGACGGGGGAGGTACCTGACTATCGCTACGCCAGCCCAGTCGTGCCCGTTGAAGGTCCGGCGACCGACCGCGAGACCAACGCCGTCGTCAAGCCCGGCAAGATGTACGTCAACAGCGGCTTCTGGGACACCTACCGCACCGCATGGCCCGCCTACGCCTTCCTGTACCCGGAGTTGGCGGCCGAACTGGTTGACGGCTTCGTCCAGCAGTACCGCGACGGCGGCTGGATCGCCCGTTGGTCCTCACCGGGGTACGCCGACTGCATGACGGGCACCAGCTCGGACGTCGCCTTCGCGGACGCGTACCTGCGCGGCGTCCCCCTGCCCGACCCGTTGGCGACGTATGACGCCGGCCTACGGAACGCGACCGTCGCTGCCGAGGCGACCGAGGTCGGTCGCAAGGGCGCGGCGACCGGCTTCTTCGCCGGCTATGTCAGCACCGACACCGAGGAGAGCGTGTCCTGGGCGCTCGAGGCGTATCTCAACGACTTCGGGCTCGCGGCGATGGCCGAGCGGCTGGCCGACGACCCGTCCGTGCCCGGCGAACGACGGGCGCGCTTGCGCGAGGAAGCGTCGTACCTGCGTCGTCGCTCGCTGAACTACGTGCTGCTGTTCGACCCGGCGATCGACTTCTTCCAGGGCCGGCGGCCGGACGGGCAGTTCGCGAAGACGCCGGAGGAGTTCGACCCGTGCGAGTGGGGCGGCGACTTCACCGAGACCTGCGGCTGGAACTTCGCGTTCCACGTCGCGCACGACCCTCGCGGCCTGGCCAACCTGTACGGCGGGCCGAGTGGGCTGGAGGCGAAGCTCGACGAGTTCTTCGCGACGCCGGAGCTCGCGGTGAAGAAGGGCACGTACTCGATCGTCATCCACGAGATGCTCGAGGCCCAGGCGGTCCGGATGGGCCAGTTCGGCTTCAGCAACCAGCCGGCGCACCACATCGCATGGATGTACAACTACGCCGGTACGCCGCACAAGACGCAGGCGATCGTCCGTGAGGTGCTGCAGCGGCTGTACGTCGGGGAGCAGATCGGGCAGGGGTACCCGGGTGACGAGGACAACGGGGAGATGTCGGCCTGGTACCTGTTCGGTGCCCTCGGCATCTATCCGCTGCGGGTCGGGGCGCCCGAGTACGCGATCGGCTCGCCGCTGTTCTCCCGCGTCGTCGTGACGCCGCTCGGCGGCACTCCGATCGAGATCACCGCCCAGAACCACGAGCACCCTTATGTGCAAGACGTTCTGGTCGACGGCAAGCAGTTGTCCGTGGCCTCCATCACCGACGCCGCGTTGCGCGCCGCACGCCGCATCGAATTCATCCTGGGCGCGGCCCCATCCGACTGGGCCACCCTGGACACCCCACCATCCCTCACCACCGACGACACCGTCGCCACCCCGCTGGTCGACCTCATCCCCCGCCAGGACCACCCCCTCTTCGACGACACCTCCACCACCTCAATGGTCGTGGACGCCCCCATCACCTGGTCCCTCCCCGAACCCGGGACCGCCACCTTCTACACCCTCACCTCAGGCGAGACCGCGTCCTCATCTGTTGCGTGGCGCCTGGAAGCCTCCACGGACGGCTCCACCTGGACCGTCCTGGACGAACGCCACAACGAATCCTTCCCCTGGCCCCACCAAACCCGCCCCTTCCAGATCCCCACCCCCACCCCCCACCAGCACTACCGCCTAACCCTCACCCCCACCACCCTCACCCAAGTAGAACTCCTCGCCTAACAACACCGTCAGGAGGCGGTCGTCCTTCGGCCGCCTCCGGCGGTGCGCGCGCCGGCATCCCGCCTCGCCGCGGTCGACGCGGGCTCCCGCACCAGCCGAGGCGGTCATGACCGTCCTATGAATCGCCTCCTTCGGGATTAGGCGTACCAGCGATCGGCCAGGAGGGCCAGCCCGAGCAACAGTCATTGGCCGACTCCGGCAGTGCGTACTTACAGGTGTCACGCGCGCACCCGGCAGGTGCCACGCGCGCACCCGGTCAACGCTGAATCACGCGACGACTGATAGCTATTCCCAGTCAGCGAGGCCGGCAAGCTATCGAGCGACGGCGATATCAGGCGAAGACATCAGGTGCGTGCCAAGACCACAACGGCGTCCGGCATCAGCCACACCTCCCGGATCCCACCGTTGCATCCGGCAACGACTACAGCCGGAGGTGTGGCGCTCATCGTGCCTGCCGGCGTGACCGTCTCCGCCATGAGAGCGTCTCGTCCCGCGGTACGCCGCGCCTTCTGAAGTGAGTATGCAGCACAGCCGCACCTAGAGAGTGTGATGTTTCCCCTTGTGGATAAGAGATTCCAGCCTCTTCTGAGTTTGTCCCACGCGCCGACGTGGCATAGAATCGAGCACATGTTCGAAGGAGATCTGACGTCCCTCCCGACGGCCGACCTGCTGGAGTCGGCCGCCGCGCACCGCGCCGAGGCCAACCGCCTCGACGCGCG
>NZ_JBFAHB010000023.1:0-105372 GCF_040653975.1 Kribbella sp. NPDC050820 | reverse complement strand
GAACGAGTCCGGCGCGGCGCTGTCTGTATGGGCCGGTGACGCGATGGACCACGACGGAACCGGCTCGCGTCGACGACGGCGACCTGGTCACCTGCGGCTCGGGATGGTTCGCGGGCGTCGACCTGGCCTGCTGGCTCCTCGAACGCGAACTCAACGCCAACCCCGAGGTGGTCGCGCTCGAACAATGGATCGGCCGGGACCGGCAAGGCACTGTGTGGCGGACCGCCAGGCCACCACAATCGCAGCCGCAGCACGCCGGCAGGGGGGAGTGCTCCCCGACACCGCGATTGTGATGGCCTGGGCGTCCGGCCTCGGCTACTTCGTGCCGAAGGTGTACGTGGTGGTGGAGGTGTAGGTGTCGCCGGGGCGGAGGACGGTGGACGGGAAGTTGGGGTGGTTGGGGGAGTCGGGGAAGTGCTGGGTCTCGAAGGCGAAGGCGTCGCCTTGGCGGTACGACTTGTTGCCGATGCCCTGGAAGGTGCCGTCGAGGAAGTTGCCGCTGTAGAACTGCGCGCCCGGCTCGGTGGTGTGGACGGTGACGGTGCGGCCTTCGTCGGGCTCCCAGAAGCGGGCCGCGAAGCGCAGGCCGTCCTTGCCGGCGTCGGCGCCGAGGACGAAGTTGTGGTCGTACCCGCGGCCGATCACCAGTTGCGGGTGGTCGTCGCGGATCCGCTTGCCGATCGCCGTCGGCTTGCTGAAGTCGAACGGCGTCCCGGCCGTCGGTGCGATCTCGCCGGTCGGGATCAGCCCGGCGTCGACCGGGGTGTACGACGGCGCGTCCATCTGCAGCACATGGCCGTCGATCGAGCCGCTGCCCTCTCCGGCCAGGTTGAAGTACACGTGGTTGGTCAGGTTGACCACGGTCGCCTTGCCGGAGACGGTCGCGTGGTACTCGATCCGCAGGGTGTCGCGGCGGTCGAGCGTGTACGTCACCCTGGTGGTCAGCTCACCCGGAAAGCCCATCTCGCCGTCGGGGCTGACGTAGCTGAACGCGACCCCGACGGCCTTGTCGCTGCGCACGACCTTGGCCTGCCACACCTTCTTGTCGAAGCCGATGGTGCCGCCGTGCAACGCGTTCTCGCCGTTGTTGACCGGGATCTGGTACGTCGTCCCGTCGAGCGTGAACCGGCCTTTGGCGATCCGGTTGCCGTACCGGCCGATGGTGGAGCCGAAGTACGGGCTGAGCGTCGCGTAGTCCGGCAGGTTGTCGAAGCCGAGGCTGATGTTCTCGGTGCGGCCGCGCCGGTCCGGGGTCTCGACCCGCTGGATGGTGGCGCCCCAGGTCAGCATCGAGATGGTGACCCGGCCGTTGGTGAACGTGTAGACGTCGACCTGCTGTCCGTCCGGGGTGGTGCCGAACGGGTCCTTGCGGATCTCGAACCTGCCGTGGTGTTCGCCCATGGCGGTCAACCTATCCGCCGTACCAGCGGCCGAACTGGCCTGGGCCACCCCACTGAGACTGCCCGCGGTGGCTGCGCCGAGGCCGATGGCCCCGGCCGTCCGCAGGACCTGGCGGCGAGGTAACTGGTCGGACATCGCAATCCCCTCACTGAGTCGTCGAAGTCGGCGAGAGCGTTCTCATGGAGCCGACCCGGGCACGATAGGCACGAGTGTCCAGTGTTTGGAACAGTTCGTAACGGTTTGAATTCGTCCGATGACTGCATGACAGTGGAAACGTCCCGCGCCGCCTGACCGGATCCGTCCGCCGCCGGGCCCGATCAGGTCTTCAGCGGTACGGCGTCCGGCCGCCAGGATGATCGTCATGAGCCGAACCGCACTGATCGTGATCGACGTCCAGGAGTCCTTCCGGGTCCGCCCGAACTGGGCCGCCGTGAACCACCCCGACATCGCCGACCGGGTCGACCGCCTGGTCCGCGCGGCCCGGGACAAGGGCGACCTCGTGGTCTGGGTGCTGCACTCCGAGCCGGGCACCGGCGGAGCCTTCGACCCGGCCAACGGCCACGTCCGCCTGATCGAGGGTCTCGAGCCGGTCGACGGCGAGCCGATGATCACCAAGACCTCGCACAACGCCTTCAGTACAACGAATCTTCAGCAGCAGCTGACGCAGCACGGTGTCACCGAACTGGTGATCAGCGGCATCCGCACCGAGCAGTGCTGCGAGACGACCGCGCGAGTCGCCTCCGACTTCGGGTACGACGTCGTGTTCGTCACCGAGGCGACCGCGACCACCCCGCTGCCGCACTGGACGATGCCGGCCGACGCGACCCTCGAGGAGGTCCTCGCCGACCCGCGGACCCTGAGCCCCGAGGTCGTCACCGAGCGGACCGAGTACGCGCTGGCCGGCCGGTTCGCCACCATTCGGACGCTCGACGACCTCACCGCCGTACCCGTGCCATCCTGACCAGATGAGCCCCACCCAGGTCGCGTTCCTCTTGGTGCCGAAGCTGCACCTGCTGGATCTGGCCGGGCCGGCGCAGGTCTTCTCGACCGCGAACGACCTCGGCTACGGCTACCGGCTGAGCTACGTGGCCGAGACCGACGAGATCGTCACCGCGCAGGGCGTCCCGGTCAAGGCCCGGCTGGACTGGCCCGACCTGGGGCCCGGCGACCTGATCGTCGTACCGGGGTGGCGGTCGCCGCGGTTGTCGCCGGTGCCGCCGATCGGGCCGGAGACCAGGCAGCGGTTGCGCAGTCATCACGCCGGCGGTGGGTCGGTGGCGAGTGTGTGCTCGGGGGCTGACGCGCTCGGGGCGGCCGGACTGCTCGACGGTCGGCGGTACACGACGCACCACGACCTGACCGACGAGCTGGCGGCGCGATACCCGCGGGCGACGATCGTGCGTGACGTCCTGTACGTCATGGACGACCGGGTCATCACCTCGGCCGGGATCGCGAGCGGTATCGACCTGGCGTTGCACCTGGTCGCCGGGCAGCACGGTGCCGAGGCGGCCGCGCGGGTGGCCCGCGAGATGGTCGTCTACGCGCGGCGGAACGGCGACGAGCTGCAGGAGAGCGTGATGTTGCGGCATCGCGGTCACCTCAGCGATCTCGCCCACCGCGTGCAGGACGTCATCGACGCCCGGTACGCCGACCGGCTGCTGCTGACCGAGCTCGCCCGGCAGGTCGGGGTGAGCGAGCGGACCTTGACCCGCATCTTCACCGCTGCGACCGGCCTGACCCCGTTGCGCTACCAGCAGCTGCTCCGGCTGGAACGCGCCGAGCACCTGATCGGCCACGGTACGACGGTCGAGGCAGCCGCCCGCGCGGTCGGCTTCGAGGACGCCCGGATGCTGCGCCGGCTCCGCTCCCGCACCGCCGAGCCGGTCGCAGGGTAGGCCTAACTCCACCCCGCCCGGGGGCTCAAGACTCCTGAGTTCCGCCCGCGTTCCGGACAGGCTCGTCCTGACCGGAACAAGGAAGAGGTGGGGCAGGGTGAGCAGGGGTTCAGTGACTGTGCGCGTCGCGCGCTGGAGTGCGACCCATCCATGGCGGGCGATCGGCCTCTGGCTGCTGCTCGTCGTCGTCGCGATCGGGATGTCGGTGGTCATCCCGAAGCAGCAGGCGGAAGACAAGGACACCTGGGTCGGCCAGTCCGGCCAGGCCGCGGAACTGATCGAGAAGGCGAACCTGGGCGACAGCCCGACCGAGACGGTCCTGCTGACCGACCCGGACGGCCCGCTGGACAAGGCCGCCGCGGGCACGGCGATCGCGCAGCTCCAGCAGAAGCTCGGAGCACTCGACTCGGTGCAGGCCGTCGGCCAGCCGGTGTGGTCCCAGAACGGCAAGGCCGCGCTGCTGCCGATGGAGCTGAAGGGCACCGACGACGACGCCGCGGACAACATCGAGCAGATCGTCGCCACCACCGCCGAGGTGCAGCAGGCGAACCCGGACCTGACGATCGCGCAGGCCGGCAGCGCGTCGGTCGACGCCGGGATCTGGAAGCAGGTCGGCTCCGACCTGGTGAAGGCGGAGAAGCTCAGCCTGCCGATCACCTTCGCGCTGATGCTGCTGGCCTTCGGCGCGCTGATCGCGGCCGGAATCCCGGTGCTGCTGGCGTTCTCGGCCGTCGGCGCCGCGCTCGGTTTCTACGCGCCACTGTCCTACCTGTTCCCGGACGGCGGCTCGGTGGCGAACGTCGTGATGCTGATCGGTATGGCGGTCGGCGTCGACTACTCGCTCTTCTACCTCAAGCGTGAACGCGAGGAACGTCGCAAGGGGCGCAGCACCCTGGACGCGGTCGAGATCGCCGCGGCGACCTCCGGGCACTCGGTGGTCGTCTCCGGCTTCGCCGTGATCGTCTCGATGGCCGGCCTGTACGTCGCTCAGGACGCCACTTTCGAGTCGATGGCAACGGCAACGATCGTGGTCGTCGCGGTTGCGGTGCTCGGCTCGCTGACCGTCCTGCCCGCGCTGCTCGCGAAGCTCGGGCACCGGGTCGACCGGCCGCGGGTCCCGCTGCTGTGGCGGCTCAACCGGCGCATCGGCCCGGGTGGCATCAGCCGCCGCGTCCTGGCGCCCGTACTGCGTCATCCCCGTGCCGCGCTGTCGCTGTCCGTTGTCGCCATGGTGGCCCTCGCCGTACCGGCGCTGGGGATGAAGACCGAGTCGGCCGACCTGAACACGCTGCCGCAGAGCATCCCCGAGGTGCGCACGCTCAAGGACCTGCAGGCCAACTTCCCGTCCCAGGGCGGTCTGTCGTACGACGTCGTCGCGCAGGGCGGCGGCGCGGTCACGGCGCTGGCCGGGCTGCAGCAGTCCGCCGTGCAGAGCGGCAAGTTCGTCGTCGCGCCGGGGGAGACGATCCGGCAGGGTGACGGGACCGCCGTACTGACGTTGGTGTCGGTGTTGCCGGAGAACAGCGAGAACGCAGCGACCGCGCTCGGGCAGTTGCGCGACGAACTGGCGCCGGCGGCGCTGGGCTCTCAGGTGACCTGGGCGGTCGGCGGCGAGTCCGCCGAGTCCGTTGACTACGGCAACAACCAGCGGGACAAGCTGCCGTACGTGATCGCGTTCGTCCTGGCGCTGACGCTGGTGATGATGGCGGCGACCTTCCGCAGTGTCGCGATCGCGGTGGTGACGACGTTGCTGAACCTGGCCTCGGTCGCCGCGTGCTTCGGCGTCCTGGCGCTGGTGTTCCAGCACACCTGGGCCGAAGGGTTGCTCGGGTTCACCTCGGCCGGGTTCGTGGTGTCGTGGATCCCGTTGTTCCTGTTCGTGATCCTGGTCGGGCTGTCGATGGACTACCACGTGTTCGTGCTCGGCCGGATCCGGGAGGGCGTCGCGGCGGGGCTGGCGCCGCGGGAGGCCGTCCGCAAGGGCATCACCGAGTCGGCGGGTGTGGTGACGAGCGCGGCAGCCGTGATGATCTCGGTGTTCGCGGTCTTCGCCACCCTCAGCATGCTCGAGATGAAGCAGATGGGGGTCGGCCTGGCCGTCGCCGTACTGATCGACGCCACCCTGGTCCGGATCGTGATGCTGCCGTCGATCATGGTCCTGCTCGGCCGCAAGGCCTGGTGGCCGAACAAGCTCGCCGCGGCCGCCGCTCCGGAGGTCCGGGAGCGGGAGCTCGCATCGGTCTAGACCGAATTCCAACCTTTTCGCCGGAACCTCCGTCTACCAGGTGCCGGGGGGATGAGCCGCGGGGGATGTGGCGGCCGGGATGGGAGAGGGGCCCGTCCCGGCCGCCACTCGGCTAGTTCGTGAAGGCGGTCGTCAGCTTGCTGACGGCCGCGTTCAGCTGTCCGGTCAGGAGCAGGTGCTCGGCGTCCGACGTCAGCTTGGACGTCGGCTCGGCGATGTCCTGTCCGATCCGGTTCTGCGCGATCCAGCGGGCCGCGCTCACCACCGCGTCACCCTCGGCATAGGAGTCGGCCTTGGTCCGCTCCAGGTACTTCGCCGACTGAGCCAGAGCCGCCAACGCAATCGGCGCCTGCGGTCCTGACCAGTCCTTGACGTGGAGCGCGACTCCGGCGGCGACACCCGCAGCCAGGGCATACGGGTCGTGCTCCCGCAGCAGGACATCGCGGGCCTCGGTCAGCTTCTGCCGGGCCGTCGCCTGCGTGGTCAGACCCCAGCCGTAGGGGTACTGCGGGTCGTACGACGCGTCGCCGACGTTCAACGGCTGCTGGTCCTCGGCCCGCGGCCAGCTGACCGGGAGGCGACCGGTGAACGGCCGCTTGCCGAACAGCACGTCCGCCACACCCGCGCCCTCGGTGCCAGGCAGCCAGGACGCGACGAGGGTGTCGATTGTGCCTAGTTGGTCCGCGATCACCTGCGGCCGGCCGGACACGATCAGTACGACGCACTTCATCGCGCCACAGACCTTGTCGACCGTGGTCTTGTCCGCGTCCGACAGCAGCAGGTCGTGCCCGTTGCCCACGTCACCGATTCCCTCGGCGTACGGGCGTTCGCCGACCACGACCACGCCGACGTCGTGACCGTCCAGCGGAGCCGAGGCGTCCGCGCTGAAGGTTGCCGTCGGCGCGACCTGCTTGATCCCGTCCAGGATCGTCGTTCCGGTCGTCGTCGTACCGGAGCCGCCTTGCCAGCTGATACTCCAGCCGCCCATCTGGTTGCCGAGGTCGTTGGCGTTGCTGCCGGCGACGTACACCTTGTCGGTCGCGGCCAGGGGCAGCAGGTTGCCGTCGTTCTTCAGCAGCACCTGAGACTTGGCCGCGGCCTCGCGGCCGACCGCCCGGTGTGCGGCCGAGCCGATGTCGGCGATCCGCGAGGTGTCGGCGTACGGCTTCTCGAACAGGCCGAGCTTGAACTTCTCGGTCAGGATCCGCCGGACCGCGTCGTCGATCCGGGTCATCGGGACCCGGCCGGCGGTGACCTCGCCGGTCAGGCCCTGGGTGAAGCCCTGGTAGTTCGTCGGCACCATGATCATGTCGAGACCGGCGTTGACCGACGTCTGGATGTCGCTCGGGTAGTCGCCCGGCAGCTGGTCGATGGCCTGCCAGTCGCTGATCACGAACCCGCCGAAGCCCATCCGGTCCTTCAGCACGCCGTTGATCAGCTCACCGTTGCCGTGCATCTTCACCGGCGCCTGGCCGTCCACCGCGACACTCGAGTACGACGGCATCACGGTGCCGACTCCGAGGTCGACAGAGGTCTCGAACGGCGCGAGGTGCAGGGTCTCCAGCTGCTGCCGGGTGACCTCGGTGACGCCCTGGTCGATCTTGTACGAGCCGGTCGTCGACGAGCCGTACGTCGTGCCGCCGTCGCCGACGAAGTGCTTCGCGGTCGCCAGCACCCGGTTGTTCTGCTTGAGCTGGCTGCCGTCGGCCTTGCCCTGCAGCCCGGTGATCACGGTCGCCATCGACTGCACGAGCGCCGGGTCCTCGCCGTACCCCTCGTAGGTGCGGCCCCAGCGGTCGTCGCGGACGACGCACACGCACGGCGCGAAGTCCCACGGGATGCCGGTGGCGCGGACCTCGGTCGCGGTCACCTCACCGGTCCGGCGGGCCAGGTCCGGATCGCGGGTCGCGCCGATCCCGAGGTTGTGCGGCAGGATCGTCGCGCCGACCACGTTGTTGTGCCCGTGCACGGCGTCGACGCCGTAGACCAACGGGATCTGCAGCCGGGTCGCCTGGGCGTTGAGCTGGAAGGTGTCGATCATCGCGGCCCACGCGGCCGGCGTGTTCGGGGTCGGCACCGAGCCGCCGCCGGAAAGCAGCGAGCCGAGCGCGTACGTCGCGATGTCGCTGCGGGACCGGAGTGCGTTGCGCTCGGCCTGGGTCATCTGGCCGACCTTCTCGGCCAGGTTCATCCGGGCGAGCAGGTCCGCGACCCGCTTCTTGATCGGGAGCTTGCTGTTCAGGTACGGCAGGTCGTGAGCGTTGATCACCACGGTCGGCTGGGCTGCCGGCGGCTTCGCTCCGGTGACCGTGAGCTCGAGCGGGATCGTCTCGGCGACCTCGGCGGTGCGGTCCTTGCTCGTGCTGACGGAGACGGTCTGCGACGCGCCGGACGCCGTACCCACGGGGAAGGTGATGGTGCCGGACGTGGGTGTGTAGTCGTCCGAGCCGGCGCTCCCGGCGCCGGTCTGGTAGGCGACGGTGACCGGCTCCTCGAGCGGGGTGCTGCCGGTGGTCCCGACCGAGATCTTGACCTGGGCGGTCCCGCCCTCCTTCACCGGGTAGACGCCGGCGTCGGTGACGACACTCGCCTTGAGCGCCGGGTCGGCCTTGCCGAACACCTCGACCTGGTCGATCGCGAACTCACCCGGCGCTCCGGCCGGCATGGTGAACGCGTACCCCCACATGTGGGTCAGGTTCAGGATCTGGTCGATGCCGCCGACCGGCTGGTAGTCGCCGCGGTAGACCAGGTCGGTGAACGGGATCTCGACCAGGTGCCAGCCCTGCCAGTCGTCGGTGAAGCTGGTGTTCCACAGCTCCGAGGCCTCGGCGTTGGCGCCGCCGTCCTTGATCTCGAAGAAGATCCGCTTGCCGGATCCCGGCGGCAGCGGCGCGGTGTTCTGGCCGTACCACCAGAACCGGATGCCCTTGTGCGCCGACCAGTCACCAGGGTTCTGGTCGAACGTCACGTCGTGGCTGAACCCACCCCAGCCACTGATGTTGTACGTCCCGTGCAGCACCTTCTCGCCACTGGGCGCGTCCGCCCGAGCCTGCAGTTCCATCGTTGGCGGGTCGTCGCCGTCACTGCCCCACCCGAAGATCCCCGGGTTCGGCGGTGACGCGAACGGCTCTCCTCCTTCGAACGCCGCCAGCACGATCGGCGCCGGATCGTCCGCCGCCGCGGGCGCGGCCGACAGGATCCCGGCGATCAGCGCGGTCGCTACGACGAGCGCCGTCCGGCGTTTCGGACGACGGGGAACTGGCCACCTGGGCATGGGCGACTCCTAGGCTCGGGCGCGGGCCGCGCCCGCGTCTCGGGCCCGACTCTCAGGCTTCGGCCCGGCGCTGGCAAGACCTCGCCGGTTCCGGAACTAGAGCGCTCTCACGGCAGCCGGATTGAGAAGCTGCAGTGGTCGAATTGAGTGCAAATTCAGTAGCCGGAGTGATGGACCCCGGTAGCTGCGGTTGGAAAGGATGGCGGTATGACACGTTTCGGCATTTTCGTTCCGCAGGGCTGGAAGATGGATCTGGCGCAGATCGCCGATCCGATCGAGCAGTGGGAGGCGATGACGGCGGTCGCCAAGCGGGCCGACGCGCAGTCGTGGGACTCGATCTGGCTGTTCGACCACTTCCACACGGTGCCGGAGCCGAGTGATAACACCACCTTCGAGTGCTGGTCCGCGACCGCGGCGCTGGCCCGCGACACCCAGCGGGTGAACATCGGCCAGATGGTCGGCTGCAACGGGTACCGCAACCCGGCGCTCTACGCGAAGATCGCGTCCACCGTCGACGTCGCCAGCCACGGCCGCCTGTACGCCGGGATCGGCGCCGGCTGGTACGAGCACGAGTGGAAGGCCTACGGCTACGAGTGGACCGACACCAAGCCGCGGATGGCCGCCTTCCGGGAGGCGACCGAGATCATCTACAAGATGTGGACCGAGGACAAGCCGGTCTACTCCGGCAAGTACTACTCGATCGACGCGCCGATCAACGAGCCGAAGGGTGTCCGCAAGCCGCACCCGAGCTTCTGGATCGGCGGCGGCGGTCCGCAGGTCACGCTGAAGCTGGTCGCGCAGTACGGCGACGCCGCGAACATCGGCGGCGGCAACCCGGACGTGATCAAGGAGAAGTGCGACATCCTGCGGCAGCACTGCGAGAAGGTCGGCCGCAACTACGACGACATCATCAAGTCGACCAACTTCAACGTGTTCCCGATCGACAAGGGTGACGACCCGCAGAAGGCGACCGAGAAGGCGCTCGGCCCGATGAACCGGGAAAAGTTCGACAAGGACAACTTCGTCGCCACCGAGGACGAGATCGCCGACAAGGTCGAGGCCGCCCTGGAGGCCGGCGCCGACTACGTCAACTTCTACGTCCCCGGGGTCGCGTACGACGTGGACCTGGTCGACCGCGTGGAGCAGGTGGCCAAGCGGTTCTCGTGATGGCTGGTACCGGTCATGGCGGGTGTACGTCACCAGGACCGGTGGACCGGGGCTTAGGGCAACTGTAAGGCTCCCGAGGATGGCCTCGCGTGGGTCGGGGCATCGGGAGGTATCCCCCTGTGACTGCCCGATCGTCACGGCTCGCGAAGAGCCTGCTCGCGACGGTGGTCGCCAGCACACTGCTGCTGGCGACCACCACCGCAGAAGCCGCCGACACCCCCGCCGCGACCGCTGATCGCCCGACGCCGGGCGTAAGCACCCAGCGGATCACGCTGATCACCGGCGACGTCGCCGAGCTCACTACCAGCTCGAACGGCCAGGTCTCCGCCCGGCTGACCAACGACGAGCCGTACTACTTCGGCACCTTCGACGGCGACCTCAGCCTGGTCCCCGCGGAGGCGTACCCGCTGCTCACCGAAGGCCGCCTCGACCAGCGGCTCTTCAACCTGACCGACCTGGTCGCCCAGGGGTACGACGACGCACGCAGCGACCGCCTGCCCCTCCTGCTGACTGCGCCGAAGACCCTACGCAGCACCCCAACCGCGCCACAGGCCGCGACCGTGCGCCGTACGCTCCCCAGCGTCGGCAGCACCGCGGTCAGCGTGCAGAAGTCGGACGCCAAGACCTTTTGGGACGGCATCAGCGGCCCGACCACCTTCAAGAGCAGCCAGGTCAGCAAGATCTGGCTCGACGGCCGCACCCGCGCCACTCTCGACCAGTCCACGAAACAGATCGGTGCGCCGACCGCATGGCAGGCCGGATACGACGGCCGCGGCGTCAAGGTCGCCGTACTCGACACCGGGTACGACGCCGGCCACCCCGACCTTGCCAAGCAGGTGGTCGCGTCGGAGAGCTTCGTCCCGGACCAGCCGGTCCAGGACCTGCACGGCCACGGCACCCACACCGCGTCGATCGTCGCCGGCTTCGGTACGGCGTCCGCCGGCAAGCGCAAGGGTGTCGCGCCAGGCGCGGACCTGCTGATCGGCAAGGTGCTGGACAACAGCGGCAGCGGCCTGGACTCCGAGGCGATCGCCGGGATGGAGTGGGCCGTCCAGCAGGGCGCGAAGGTGGTCAGCATGAGCCTCGGTGGCTGGCCGACCGACGGCTCCGACCCGATGAGCCAGGCCGTCGACCAGCTCTCCCAGTCCAGCGGCGCGCTGTTCGTGATCGCGGCCGGCAACTCGGGCGCGGAGGAAACCGTTGCGTCTCCGGGGACCGCGACCGAGGCGCTCACCGTCGGCGCGGTCGACCGCGACGACCAGTTGGCGTACTTCTCCAGCCGCGGCCCGCGGCTCGGTGACGGCGCCCTCAAGCCCGAGGTGACCGCGCCCGGTGTCGAGATCGCGGCCGCCCGCGCGGCCGGGACCGAGCAGGGCCACGTGCTCAGTGAGCACTACACGGCGATGAGCGGCACCTCGATGGCGACTCCGCACGTCGCCGGCGCGGCCGCGATCCTGGCCCAGCGCCACCCGGACTGGACCGGGCAGCAACTCAAGGCTGCCCTTGCCGCGACCGCTGTCCCGTCGGCCGCGGCAAGGGCCGATCAGCAGGGGCTCGGCCGGATCGACATCCCGAAGGCCCTCGACCCGAAGGTCCTGCCGGACACCGCGAACCTGTTCTTCGGTGACCTGTCCTGGAGCGGACCGACGGCCCCGGCGCCGGTCACCCGCACGGTTGCCTACCGCAACAACTCGAACCGGCCGGTGACGCTCGACCTGACCGTCGGCGCCGAGTCGCCCGCGAAGATCAAGGCGGCGCTCACGGTCAGCCCGGCGCGGCTCACGATCCCGGCCGGCGGTACGGCGTCCGCCACGGTCACCCTCGACCTGGCCAAGACCCAGCCGGCCAAGTACTCCGGCGTTCTCACGGCCCGGTCCGGCGGTACGTCGTACCGGACCGGGCTCGGGTTCGCGGCCGGGGGACGGCTGAACCAGGTGACGGTGAAGGGGATCGGCCGCGACGGTCAGCCGGCGACCACGAAGACGGGCGCCAGCGGCGTCCAGCTGTGGAACCAGGACACCGGTGACGTGCAGGCGATCGCGTTCGACCAGACCGGCAGCCGGACCCTCGAGGTGCCGACCGGGCGGTACAGCGTGATGGCATACGCGATGGGCGGCGACGAGGCCAACTGGACCAACTCGGTGACACTGATGGGCGACCCGGACGAGTGGATCGACCGCGACCGCACGTTCACCTTCGACGCCCGGACCGCGAACAAGGTCACCGTGAAGACCCCGCTGCGGGCCGACGCGCAGGGCATCGGCATCGCCTGGCACCGCAAGGTCGGCAACCGGGACGCGGTCTCCGGCTGGGCGTACAACGAGCGGGTCGCCAACGGCGTCTACGTGCAGGACTTCGGAAAGGTTGCCAACGGCACCTTCCAGGTCGTGCAGCGGTGGGACCTCGCACAGCCCAAGCTGACCGTCGACGTCAGCGGCACGGGCAGCGCCTTCCGCCTTCCGACCCCGGACGAAGCGTCGTACCGGACCGTCTTCGTGGGGAACGAGAAGCTGCCCCTGTTCAACGGCGGCGACGGTACGGCGGGCGAGCTGGCGGGCGCCAAGGACAAGGTGGCGCTGATCCGCTGGAAGTCGCTGAACGAGGTGACGAAGCAGGTCAAGGCGGCGAAGGACGCCGGCGCCAAGGCTGTGTTCATGTACAACGAGAAGCCCGGCTACTGGTCGACCGGATCCGAGCAGGGCATCCCGTTCTACCTGCTGCGCGCCGAGCAGGGGAAGCAACTGCTCGACCTGCTCGCCAAGGGACCCGTGACGTTCCAGCTGAACGGTCTGCTCGACAGCACCTACCGCTACGACCTGGCCGTCGGGCCGTCGACAGTGCGCGGCCCGCTGACCTACGACATCGGCAAGATGCGCCCGGCCGCGGTGACCACGGACTACGGTCGCAACGACGCGTGGTACCTGCACCTCGACCAGCGGACCGCTCACCTGCCGGGGATCTCGACCGGTCTCTCCTCGACCCGTCAGGTCACCGGACCGGTCACGCGGACCGACTACCTCGCCACCGACCTGAAGGGCGTCACGTGGGACGAACGGACGGCGGCAGGGGAGTGGAACGAGTCCGGGTTCGAGTACACGATCGCCCGCGGCTACCGCCCGAACGAAAAGGTCACCCGCGGTTGGTGGGAGTCGCTGATGCGTCCGGCGACGCCGTACAACGCGACGGGCAGCGAGGCCGAGGGTCTGCCCGCGGCGCGCTTCGAGAATGCGCTGCGGATCGCGATTCCGCAGTACGTGAGCGGCGATGGCGACACGTACGGCTGGGGCGACCGTGGTGACGTGACGAGCCTGAAGCTGAGCAGCAACGGCGTGGAGCTTGGCAGCAAGAACTGGTCGGTTGCGCAGTTCGCCGTACCGGCGAAGGCGGCCTGGTACGACCTGACCTTGGACCAGAAGCGTGGCCCGAAGAGTTGGGCGACGACCTCGACTGCGACCCACACGGAGTGGCGCTTCTTCTCCAAGCCGTCGCGCGACCGTGCCGTGCTGCCGCTCGTCCAGGTCGACTACAAGGTGGGTGACGGCCGGCTCGAGCTGACACCCGGCTACCAGCCCGGGGTCCGCGGTCTGGGCATCTTCCGGACCACCGCCGAGATCTCGTACGACGGGACGACCTGGCAACAACTGCGGTTGCGGGGCGTGGGGCGCACGGTGCGGGCCGAGCTTCCGGACGCGCCGGCGGATGCGTCCTACGCGAACATCCGCGTCACTGCCACGGATCTGACCGGCAACCGGATCAGTCAGACCATCGAGAAGGCCTGGCTTATCGATCGTTAAAAAGGGCGACGCCACGAAGCTGGGGGGAGGTGCTCCGTGGCGTCGCCGGGGGCGCGCCCAGGGAGGGGTGGGGGCAGGCGCGCCGGTCCAGTTACGTCAGCTTCCGCCGATGCCTCCACCGAGGACGCCCAGCAGCCCCAGCAGGGACAGCAGGTTGCGGATGACCTGGTCGACGGCTTTGGTGCCGCCGGTCTGGTAGGCGGTCACGCACTTCTGCAACTGCTCCTGGGTCGGCTTGGTGATGGTCACCTTCGCCATCTCCGCCTGGCAGTACTGCGTGGCCTTGGTCAGCTCGCCCACCGTGCTGCCGACGGTGCCGACGATCAGGCCGGCGGCGGTCTGCAGCGTGGCCAGCCCGGGGGCGCTCGGCGTCGTGGTCGGTGGCTTCGGCGTCGGGGAGGTCGGGTCGCTCGTGGTCGGCGGCTTGGTGGTCGGCTTCGTCGTCGGGTCGGTGGTCGACGGCGGCTTCTTGGTCGGCTCGGTGCTCGGCCTGCCGCTCTGCTCCACCGCCCCCGGCGTCGGCTTGGTCGCCGGGTACGTCGGCAGGTCCACCGCCTGCGGCAGGTTGTCGTCGGCCGGGGCGTCGACGGTCGGGTCGCCGATCTGCTCGCCGGCTCGGTCGATGCCCTGGTCGCCGCTCTCGGTCCCGTTGCCGACCGCGATCCAGCTGCCACCGGCGTACGCCTTGGCGATGCTGATCACCAGGTCGGCGTACTGCTGGGAGTGGTTGTAGCGCAGGACGGCCGAGTTCAGGTCGCTTGCCTTGGACAGGTCGGTCTTGCCGGAGCACAGGTAGACCGCGGTCGACATCGCCGCGTCGTCGATGTCCTGCGGGTTCCGGACGCCGTCGCCGTCGCCGTCCACACCCATCGACCGCCAGGTGCCGGGGATGAACTGCATCGGGCCGACCGCGCGGTCGAACGCGCCGTCGCCGTCGAACGCGCCCGCGTCCGTGTCGGTGATCCGCGCCGTGCTCGCGCCGTCGAGCCGCGGGCCGAGGATGCCCGGTACGGCGACGCCCTTGGAGTTCAGCGAGTTGCCGCCGAAACGGCCGTGGTTCGACTCCACCCGGCCGATCGCGGCCACCAGCGTCCACGGCAGGTTGCAGGCCGGATCGACCTGGGCCATCACCTGCTGGGCCCGCGAGTACGCCTTCAACGCCAGCGTCGGGATCCCGTTGCGGGACAGGCCGGAGACCACCTGGGTCGGCTGCTCACCGGGGTCGACACCGTGGCCGACCACGCCCGGCACCGGCACGTTCGCCGGTTCCGCGATCGGTTTGGCCGGGACCACGACCGGGTCGTTGCCGGCGAGTCCCTGCTCCAGTGAGGCCGTGGCAACTGCCGGATCGTCCGTGGCGCTGACGGTGAATGCGCTCGCGAACAACGCCAGCGGAACCAACGGCGCCACCTGACGCCATCCGCTCCCGGTGGCGCGGCGCTTGCCCTTCGCCATCGATGATCCCTCCGTGACTCATCGACCTGTCCGGCCCCACGCCGCGGACGGTCATTTCGTCGTGTCGGTTGACGCCGTCCCTTGGTCTAACGCCCGCCCCGTGCGTGGGTTACGCGCCGGGCCAGACCGTGTACGAGCAGTCACCGGGTACCCATACTGGTGCGTAACAAGGCATCTGTGAACCCCCTGGTGCCGTTTGTCCGGGGCCTTGCACCCTGCCCGCCCGCCTGACCTGCGGGCGGGTCGGGGAGAATGGCGGCCGTGCCCGACCACACTGATCAGTCCGCCGCGCTCTTCGAGAGGGCCTCCGCAGTCACCCCGGGCGGGGTCAACTCTCCCGTGCGTGCGTTCCGCGCCGTCGGCGGCGTGCCGCGTTTCATGGCATCGGGTGACCGATGTCACATCACCGATGTCGACGGCAACCGCTACCTCGACCTGGTCTGCTCCTGGGGACCGATGCTGCTCGGCCACGCGCACCCGGAGGTGACCGCCGCTGTCCAGGCCGCGGTCTCCCGCGGGACGTCGTACGGGACTCCCACCGAGACCGAGGTGCTGCTCGGCGAGGAGATCGTCGCCCGCACCCCGGTGGACAAGGTCCGGCTGGTGTCGTCCGGGACCGAGGCGACCATGTCCGCGCTCCGGCTGGCCCGCGGGTTCACCGGGCGCGCCAAGATCGTGAAGTTCGCCGGCTGCTACCACGGTCACGTGGACGCGCTGCTGGCGCAGGCCGGCTCCGGCGTGATCACCCTCGGCATCCCCGGGACGCCGGGAGTCACCGAGGCCACCACGGCCGACACCATCGTGCTGCCGTACAACGACCAGGCCGCCGTCACCGCCGCCTTCGCCGAGTACGGCGACCAGATCGCGGCCGTGATCACCGAGGCGTCCCCCGGCAACATGGGCGTGGTCCCGCCCCGCGACGACTTCAACGCCTTCCTGGCCCGCACCTGCACCGAGAACGGCGCGCTGTTCATCTCCGACGAGGTGATGACCGGCTTCCGGATCACCCGCTCCGGTTGGTACGGCGTGGACGGCGTCCAGCCGGACCTGATGACGTTCGGCAAGGTGATGGGCGGTGGCTTCCCGGCCGCCGCGTTCGGTGGCCGGGCCGACGTGATGGCGCACCTGGCGCCGGAGGGCTCGGTCTACCAGGCGGGGACGCTGTCCGGGAACCCGGTGGCCACCGCGGCCGGCCTGACCACGTTGCGGCTGGCAACCGACGAGGTGTACGCCCGGCTCGATGAGACCTCGGCCACCATCCAGCGGCTGGTCTCCACCGCGCTGGAGAAGGAAGGTGTGCCGCACGTCATTCAGGCGGCCGGGAACCTCTTCAGCGTCTTCTTCGTGGAGTCGGTGGAGGGAACTGCCGAGATCAGGGACTTCGCGGGGGCGAACACCCAGGTGCTGCCCCGGTTCGCGGCGTTCTTCCATGCCATGCTGGACGCCGGCGTCTACCTGCCGCCGAGCGCCTTCGAGGCGTGGTTCGTCAGTGCCGCCATCGACGATGACGCGCTGGCCGAGTTGGAGTCCGCCCTCGCCCCGGCAGCCCGTGCGGCCGCCGCAGTACAGAACTGAAGGGCTCTACCGAACTGATGAAAGGGCAGCGGTGACCGAAACGACGGTCGTGCACCTGATGCGTCACGGCGAGGTGCACAACCCGACCGGCGTGCTCTACGGCCGGATCCCCGACTTCCACCTGTCCGAGCTCGGGCGGGCGATGGCCGAGCGGGTGGCCGAGCACGTGAAGGGCCGCGACATCGTGCATCTGGTCAGCTCGCCGCTGGAGCGGGCCCAGGAGACGATGGAGCCGATCGCCAAGGTGTTCGGCCTCACGCCGGACATCGACGAGCGGGTGATCGAGGCGGCGAACCTGTTCGAGGGCAAGAAGTTCGGCGTCGGCGACGGTGCGCTGCGTCAGCCGAGTGCCTGGTGGCTGCTGCGCAACCCGTGGAAGCCGTCCTGGGGTGAGCCCTACAGCCAGCTGGTCCGGCGGATGCGGGACGCGATCGAGACCGCCCGGCAGAAGGCCGCGGGGCACGAGGCCCTGATCGTGTCGCACCAGCTGCCGATCTGGATCGTCCGGTCCGCGATCGAGAACCGGCGGATGCTGCACGACCCGCGCAAGCGCCAGTGCAGCCTCGCCAGCCTGACCTCCTTCACCTTCCACGGCGACTCGATCGTCTCCGTCGGGTACGCCGAACCCGCCAAAGACCTGTTGCCGGTGAAAAACCCGAAGAAGTTCGTGGGTGGCGCCTGATGTTTCGTCGTACGGCGTTTGCCGTCGCCGCAGTGCTCCTGGTCGCGGGCTGCAGCTCCGGCCAGGACGCCGCGGAGAACCGGCAGGGCCAGACCGGCTTCGTCAGCGGGAACGGCCGGGTGGCGTCGTTCCCGGCGGGCGAGCGGGTGGCCGCGCCGGACTTCGGCGGCACGACGCTGGACGGCGAGGCGTGGCAGCTGGCCGACGCCAAGGGCAAGGTCGTCGTACTGAACGTGTGGGGTTCGTGGTGCGGGCCGTGCCGGGAGGAGGCGCCCGCCTTCGGTGAGGCCGCGGCCGAGCTCGGCGAGTCGGTGCAGTTCATCGGGCTGAACACCCGGGACCTGGACACGGCGGCGCCGAAGAAGTTCGTCGACGTGTTCAAGATTCCGTACCCGAGCATCTACGACCCGCAGGGCAAGCTGCTGCTGAAGTTCCGCGGCCAGAAGATCTCCGCCAGCTCGATCCCGTCCACACTGGTGATCGACAAGGAGGGCAAGGTCGCGTCCCGGGTGCTCGGGCCGGTGACCAAGCAGACGCTCCTTGGAATGGTGAAAGACGCAAGCTGATGGGTGAGTGGTTCGCCGACTCGATGACGGGGTCGATGCTGCTGGCACTGCCGATCGCGGTGCTGGCCGGCGCGATCTCGTTCTTCTCGCCGTGCGTCGTCCCGTTGCTGCCCGGCTACCTGTCCTACGTGACCGGGCTGTCCGCGGCCGAGCTCGGGTCGAAGGCCCGCGGGCGGATGCTGGCCGGGACGGCGTTGTTCGTGGCCGGGTTCTCGGCGGTGTTCATCCTGACCGGGGTGGTGTTCGGCGCGGCCGGTGACGCGCTGCTCGAGCACCAGACCGTGATCACGCGGGTGCTCGGCGCGGCGACCGTCGTACTGGGGCTGGTGTTCCTCGGTGGGTTCGGGTTCCTGCAGAAGGATCTGCGCGTGCACCGGGTGCCGGCGGTCGGGATCGCGGCGGCCCCGCTGCTCGGCGTACTGTTCGGATTCGGCTGGACGCCGTGCATCGGGCCGACGCTCGGGACCGTGATGACGCTGGCCGCGACCGAGGGCAGTGCCGGGCGCGGCGCGGCGCTGGCGGTCGTGTTCAGTCTCGGGCTGGGGATTCCGTTCATCGTGGCGGCGCTGGCGTTCCGGCGGATGCTGGGCGCGGTGGCGTGGGTCCGGGCCCACCAGGTGCTGGTCATCCGGATCGGCGGTGTGCTGATGATCGCGGTGGGACTGCTGCTGCTGACAGGAGTGTGGGATTCGATGACCGCCGATCTGCGGCAGTGGGTCAGCAACTTCGGGTCGGCGGTGTGACATGACCGACGTCAAGGACCGGGCCACCGCCCCGCCTTCCTCGGAGCAGCCGCCCGCACTGGGTTTCGTCGGCTGGCTGCGCTGGACCTGGCGGCAGCTCACGTCGATGAAGACGGCGCTGGTGCTGCTCTTCCTGCTCGCGCTCGGCGCCGTCCCCGGTTCGCTGATCCCGCAGACGGCGATCGACCCGATCAAGGTCGCCGACTTCCTCGAGGCGCACCCGAAGCTCGGGCCGTTCTACGACAAGCTCGGGCTGTTCGACGTCTACAAGTCGGCCTGGTTCTCGGCCATCTACCTGCTGCTGTTCATCTCGCTGATCGGGTGCGTGGTGCCCCGGCTCGGCGTGTACCTGAAGGCACTGCGGGCCCGGCCACCGAAGCCGCCGCGCAACCTGAACCGGCTGGCCGGCTACCAGAGCTTCACCGTCGACGAGCCGGGCGACGTGCTGGCGGTCGCCACCCGCGAGCTCCGCAAGCGGCGGTTCCGGGTGCAGGCGTACGACGGCGCCGTCGGGGCCGAGCGCGGTTACCTGCGCGAAGCCGGCAACCTGCTCTTCCACTTCTCCTTGATCCTGGCCCTGATCGGGGTTGCCTGGGGCTCGCTGTTCGGCTACCGCGGCACCGTGCTGGTTGTGGTCGGCAACGGTTTCTCCAACTCCCTGGCGCAGTACGACGACTTCGTGCCGGGCCGCGTGTTCAGCGAGGACGACCTGCCGCCGTTCTCGCTGACCGTGAAGGACTTCAACGTGCGGTTCCAGGAGGACGGGCCGCAGCGGGGCGCGGCGCGTGAGTTCAACGCGCAGCTGACCTACCAGGAGACGCCGGACGCGCCGGAGAAGTCGTACGACCTGAAGGTCAACCACCCGCTGAAGCTGGACGGAAGCAGCGTCTACCTGCTCGGTCACGGCTACGCGCCGAAGGTGACGGTGAAGGATGGGAACGGGCAGGTCGCGTTCTCCGGGCCGGCGCCGTTCCTGCCGCAGGACGGCAACTTCTCGTCGTTCGGCGTGATCAAGGCGCCGGACGGTCGGCCGGCCCAGCTCGGGTTCGAAGGGTTCTTCCTGCCGACCGCGGTGATCGACCAGCGCGGCCCGGTCTCGGTGTTCCCCGACGACCTCAACCCCGAGTTGGTGATGACGGCGTACTACGGCCGGCCGCAGCCGGAGACCGGGAAGCCGGAGTCGGTGTACCAGCTGGACAAGTCGAAGCTGACCCAGTTCGAGAAGGACGGCGACAAGCTGCGGTTCCAGATGGCGCCGGGGCAGACCACCACGCTGCCGGACAAGATGGGCTCGATCACCTTCGACGGGTACAGCCGCTGGGTGAAGCTGCAGGTCAGCCACACCCCCGGCACCGACCTCGCGCTGGCGGGCATCCTGCTGGCGATCCTCGGGCTGATGGGGTCGCTGTTCGTGCACCCACGCCGTACCTGGGTGCGCGTCCGGACCGAGGACGGGCGTACCGTGGTCGAGGTCGCCGGACTGGACCGCGGACCCGAGCGCGGCCTCGGTGACGAGCTCCAGGCCATCAGCAAGGCACTACAACCAGACCGTTCGAGCACGCAGGAGAAACCATGAGTCCGGAGACCTACGCGCAAGTCTCCAACCTGCTGATCCCGACCGCCACGGTCATCTACGCCCTCGCGATGGTCTCCCACGCCCTGGAGTGGGCCATGGGCCGCGCTGCGGTGGCTCAGACTGCAGAGGTCGAGCAAGAGGTTCTGGTCGCCTCCGACGGTGAACCTGTCACGGGTGGTGGGTCCGTCGGCGCCACAGCGGTTGAGAGCCCCGAGCGCTCCGAGCGGATGGCGGCTGCCAGCCGGGTTGGGGTTCTGCTGACCTGGTTGGCGTTCGTGCTGCACCTGGGTGGTGTGGTGACCCGTGGCCTGGCGGCCGAGCGGGTGCCGTGGGGCAACATGTACGAGTTCTCGATCACGGCGTCCCTGGCCGTCGCCGCGGTCTACCTGATCTTCGTGCACCGCTACAAGCTGCAGTGGCTCGGTCTCGGCGTGACGCTGGTCGTGGCCGCCGTACTGGGCCTGGCGACGCTGGCGCTCTACACCCCGGCCGGTCCGCTGGTGCCGGCGCTGCACTCGTACTGGCTCGTCATCCACGTGTCCGCGGCCGCGATCTCCGGCGGCGCGTTCACCGTCGGCGGCCTGGTCTCGGTGCTGTACCTGATCAAGGCCCGCGCCGAGCGCCGCGTGCTGGCCGGCGGGACCATGTCGGCGTCGCTGCGCCGGCTGCCGAGTGCCGAGGCGATGGACGGTACGGCGTACAAGGTGCTCGCGTTCGCCTTCCCGCTGTGGACGTTCGGCGTACTCGTGGCCGGTCCGATCTGGGCGGAGTACGCCTGGGGCCGGTACTGGGGCTGGGACCCGAAGGAGGTCTGGTCGCTGGTCACCTGGGTCGTGTATGCCGCCTACCTGCACGCCCGCGCGACGGCCGGCTGGCGTGGCCGCCGGGCCGCGGTGATCGCGATCGTCGGTTGGTTCGTCTTCCTGTTCAACTTCGTCGGAGTAAACCTGTTGGTGTCCGGCCTGCACTCCTACGCTGGGGTGTGAGATGAAGGAGTTCGCCATCTACACCGGCCTGCGGGCGGCCCTGTTCGCCGTCTGCCTGGCCGTGCTGTGGTTCGCCTTCCGGAGCTGGCTGACGATCTGGCCGATCGCCCTGGTGGCGCTGATCGTCTCCTCGATCCTCTCGATCTTCGTCCTGCGCGCCGCCCGCGACCGGCTGGCCGGCAAGATCGAGCAGCGCGCCGAGAAGATCTCGCACCGCATCGAGCAGGCCCGCACCGCCGAGGACGACGACTGACCCGCTGAACCGCGGACACCATCCGGGGGCCTCGGACATCTGACCAGATGTCCGAGGCCCCCGTCGCATGTCCGGGCTCACCTGGGCAAACCGCCGTACCACCCGGACCGCTGGTACGCAGAGTGACGCAGGCCACTTCCAAAATCTCCGGAAAATCCTTTGTGCATTCCTTCACATGAGTCGTAGAGTGATGGATGAAACGAAACCGTTTCGTTCTATCGGTGACTAGTCGTCTACGCAGGGTGATGAATGGTGGAGTCAGCAGGGGTCCGGCAGCGTCCTCGGGTCGAGGGCGGTCGCGAGGAGGAGATCCTCGACGCGACCGTGGCCGTGGTGGCCGAGCTGGGGTACGACCGGCTGACCATGGACGCGGTGGCGACGGCCGCCAAGGCCAGCAAGGCGACGCTGTACCGGCGCTGGTCCACCAAGGCCGACCTGGTCGTCGACGCGATCAGCCGGGCGAAGGGCTGCCCGCTTCCGGAGGACGTCGACACCGGCAGCCTGCGGGGTGACCTGATCTCGATGTCGTGCGGCGACGGCGGCTTCACCGACGAGCTTCCGATGTCCGTGATCGCCGGCCTGCTGACCGCGCTGCACCGTGACGACGACCTGCAGCGGGCGTTCCAGGAGCGCTTCCTGGCGCCTCGGCTCGACGTGACCCGCGCGGTCTACCAGCGGGCCGTGGAGCGGGGTGAGATCGCGCCGGACGTGGACGTGCAACTGCTGTCGACCACGCTGCCGGCGGTGATCATCCACCACGCCTACATCCTCGGCGTCGAGCCGACCGACGACCTGATCCTCCGAGTGATCGACAACGTGATCCTGCCTGCGGCGCGGGGGTCGCAGGCGAGCTGACCGGTTGAGGGGCCGGTCCGCGATCGAACCACGCAACTACGCCCAAGAGGGGAACTATTCATGTCCGAAGACGTCGTCAAGGCCGATCCGCCGGACCGGCGGCCGGTCGACACGGTGCCGGGCCAGGCTGCCGCGGAGGCAGGCAACGGCCACGGTCACCGCAACCTCGGGATCGCACTCGCGCTGATCAGCATGGCGCAGCTGATGGTGGTGCTGGACGGCACCATCGTCAACATCGCGCTCCCGCACATCCAGAACGAGCTCGGCTTCAGCAACGCCAACCTGCCGTGGGTGGTGAACGCCTACGCGCTCGCCTTCGGTGGTCTGCTGCTGCTCGGCGGCCGCATCGGTGACATCATCGGCCGCCGCAAGGTGTTCGTCTTCGGTGTCGTGCTGTTCGGCCTGGCATCGTTCGTCGGCGGTATCGCCCAGAGCGAGAGCGTGCTGCTCGCCAGCCGGATCCTGCAAGGTGTGGCGGCCGCGGCGGCCTCGCCGAACGCGCTGGCACTGATCACCACCACCTTCCCGGCCGGCAAGGAGCGCAACCGCGCGATGGGTGTGTACGCCGCGATGTCCGGCGCCGGCGCGGCCGTCGGCCTGATCCTCGGCGGTGCGCTGACCGAGGCGGACTGGCGGTGGACCTTCTTCATCAACACGCCGATCGGCCTGATCGTCGCCGTACTGGCCTTCCGGTTCCTGGGCGAGTCGCCGCGGCAGACCGGCAAGTTCGACCTGCCCGGTGCGATCACCGGCACGGCCGGTCTGACCTCGCTGGTCTACGGTCTGACCCACGCGGCCACCGAGGGCTGGGGCGACACGCTGACGCTGACCTACATCCTCGGCGGCCTGGCGCTGATCGCGATCTTCCTCGGTATCGAGGCCCGGTCGCGGCACGCGCTGATGCCGTTCCGGATCCTGGCCAACCGGACCCGCGGAGTCAGCTTCTTCGTGATGCTGGTCGTCGGCGCCGCGATGTTCTCGATGTTCTACTTCCTGGGCATCTACGTGCAGAACATCATGGGCTACAGCGCGATCAAGACCGGCTTCGCGTTCCTGCCGTTCAGCCTCGGCATCGTGGTCGCGGCGCAGGTCGCGTCGTCGCTCGTGGCGCGGATGGACCCGCGCTGGATCTCCGGCGCCGGTGGCGTGCTGGCGGCCGGCGGGATGCTCGGGTTCAGTCAGCTCGAGGTGGACTCGACGTACTGGACCCACCTGCTGCCGTTCATCCTGCTGCTGTCGTTCGGCATGGGCCTGATCTTCGTGCCGCTCACGCTGACCGCGGTCAGTGGTGTTGCGAACGAGGACTCCGGTGTCGGCTCCGCAGTACTGAACACGGTCCAGCAGATCGGTGGTGCGGTCGGCCTGGCGCTCCTCGGCACGATCTCGACCAGCGCGATCAAGGACCGGTTCACCGAGCTGGCCCCGGGTCTGCAGAAGGCGGCGCAGTCCGGCTCGACGCCGGAGCAGCTGAAGCAGCTCGAGGGGCAGTTCACCGCCGTGGCTACTACGCACGGATTCACCCGCGCGTTCCTGTGGTCGACGTTCCTGATGCTGGGCGCGGCCGTGGTCACGATCGTCGGCCTGTCCATCAAGCACAAGGACCTGGCCACCGATGGGCAGTCCGGCCCGGTCCACATGGGCTGAGCCTGGAAACTCGAAAGGCCCGCTTCCCGGGAGGGGGGAAGCGGGCCTTTCGCTTGTCCGGTGTCAGGGACGCGGCTCTGGTGTCAGGGACGCGGCGGGAACCTGTTGGAGACCCAGTCGCGGACGCCGCCCAGGCCGTCGCCCATGTCGCGCAGCAGTTTGGCCAGCGGGTCCTGGGACCGGGCGAAGGCTTCGGAGTAGGACTTGGCCGCGTTCTTCGCCTCCTGCGACATCGACGCGGTGGCGTCGTCCTGCCGCTTCGGATAGGTGCCGGACACGATCGCGGTGTACTCGCCCTCGTCGACCCAGTGCCGCAGCTCGTGCGCCCGTACGACGGCCAGCGGGTGCGACTGGGCCTCGAGCAGCAGCAGCTTGAGCAGGCTGTCGCGCAGGTCGCCGGCGCCCTCGTACTCCGTGCCCTGCGCCAGGAACGCCGTGGTGTCGAGCTCGCCGAGCTGACCGCCGCTGGCCAGCTTCATCTGGACGCGCAGCGCCACCGCCGGGTCCTGTACGGCGAGCAGGCCGGCGCGGTCACCGGACAGCTCCGCCTTGCGGGACCACTCGTGCAGGGCGGCGATGATCGCGCGGAGGCCGAGAGCGCCGATCGGCAGCCAGTTCACCGCGCCGGTGAGCCGCATCAGCCAGAACAGCAGCGACTGGTAGAGCGCATGACCGCTCTGGGCATGACCGAGCTCGTGACCGAGGATGAACCGGGTTTCCTCCTCGTCCAGGCCCTTCAAGAGCGCGCTGTTGAGCACGATGAACGGCTTGTCCATGCCGATCGTGACGGCGTTCCAGACCGGGCTGTTGGTCACGTACAGCTCGGGCAGCTGCCGGACGTCGAGGGTTATGCCCGCCTCGGTGTAGAGCCGGTGCACGGTCGGGAACTGCCGCTCGTCGACCCGGATCGCCGCGCCGAGGAACTGCAGCCGGAAGGCGCGCTCGTTGATCAGCCCGGACAGCTTCCGCAGCACGAAGTCGAACCCCTTCAGCTGCCGCAGCGCCACCAGCGCACCCCGGTCCGCCGGGTGCTCCCACGCCCGCGAACTGATATCCGTCAACGTCACCCGCTGCCGAGTCGGCCGCTCACCGTGCTCGCTCATCACTCCCCCTGCCAGTCGACACCCTGTCCCCACAACCTAGCTCGCTCCCGGGTCGCCCACCCGAACCCAGGGAGATCAATCCAGGCGAGATGATGAGCGGATGACAATCGCTTGGCTCCGGTTGGCCGGAGGGCCTTACAACAGTCCCAGCCGCGAGCGGGACTTCTCCGGCCAGGTCGTGGACAAGACGTGGGAGGCTCTCGGCCGGCTCGAGGCGAAGCTGCTCAACGAGTACGACGGCGCCGCCTGGCTTGCCCAGCGCGGTTATGAGCGGGTCGCGCTGCATATCGAGTACCAGGCGAAGAAGCGGGGGAGACAACGGAGGGCGGTGCCGGTCATCGGGAGGTTGCTGTCACCTGACTTCTCCGTCGTGTGCCCGGACTTGGCGGGGATGACGGTCGACGAGATGGTCGAGTTCTTCGAGCCGGTCGTCCTGGACGCGCTTTCGGTGGTCGGAGAGCGCAAGGAACTTGGGCCGTTGCCGCCGGTGGGGCACTGTGGTCACCTCGTCCGCGTGCCACTGATCCCGTTGATCGAGGATCCATCGCCGTACGACGAGGAGCCGGGGGACTGCTTCGTCATCACCCGGATGGCGCCGAGCGGCGTAACTCCCGCTCTGATCGAGCGGTACGAGGCGGATTTCCAGCGGCTGCTGTCCGAGGAGGCGTTTGGCCAGGTGATCGAGGCCGAAACCGCGGAGGACGCGCTGCGCTGGGTCGTGCGTCCGCTGCGGAAGGCCCGTCGGCACAGAGATTGAGTCGCACGGCATGCGCACGCCGTACGCTCACCGAGCGTAGGAATATTCAAATGTGGGCTTAGCATCTAGCCTGGCCCGCATGAGTGAGGTTGATGGGGTGTGTCGCGAGGTTGATCGGCGTGACGAGAAGGCTCGGGCCTGGGTGGCCGAGGCGATCCGGATCGTCGACGCGGACGCGAACCGGAGCGCGGACACGCACCTGCACGTGTTCCCGATGCCGGAGCTCACCGGGGTCGACCTGTACCTGAAGGACGAGTCCGTGCACCCGACCGGCTCGCTCAAGCACCGGTTGGCGCGCTCGCTGTTCCTGTACGCGCTGTGCAACGGCTGGATCCGCGAGGGCACCACGGTGATCGAGGCGTCCAGCGGCTCGACCGCGGTCAGCGAGGCGTACTTCGCCCGTCTGCTCGGCCTCCCGTTCATCGCGGTGATGCCGCGCTCGACCAGCCCGGAGAAGGTCGAGCTGATCGAGTTCTACGGCGGCCGCTGCCACTTCGTCGAGCGGTCCGGCCAGATCTACGGCGAGGCGAAGCGGCTGGCCGAGGAGACCGGCGGCCACTACATGGACCAGTTCACGTACGCCGAGCGCGCCACCGACTGGCGTGGCAACAACAACATCGCCGAGTCGATCTTCGGCCAGCTGAAGCTCGAGCAGCACCCGATCCCCACCTGGGTCGTGGTCGGCGCCGGCACCGGCGGCACGTCGGCCACCATCGGCCGCTACGTCCGCTACCTCCGGTACGACACCTCGGTCTGCGTGGTCGACCCGGAGAACTCGGCCTTCTTCCCCGGGTACGAGGCCGCGGACGACGACTTCTCCACCGGCCGGCCGTCCCGCATCGAAGGCATCGGCCGCCCGCGCGTCGAGCCGTCGTTCGTCCTCGGCGTGGTCGACCGGATGATCTCCGTCCCCGATGCCGCCTCGATCGCCGCGATGCGCTTCTGCTCCCGCGTGACCGGCCGCCTCGTCGGCGGCTCCACCGGCACCAACCTCTGGGGCGCCCTCCGCCTGGCCGAGGAGATGCGCCGTACCGGCACCCGAGGCAGCATCGTCACCCTCCTCTGCGACAGCGGCGAACGCTACGGCAACACCTACTACGACGACGCCTGGCTCCGTACCAACGGCATCGACATCACGCCGTACACCGTGACGTTGGAGACCTTCGTGACAACCGGCCGTTGGGTAGAACCTCAGCCGCTGAGCACGCAGGAGCGTCCGCGCCCGGTCAGCTGACCGTCAGTTCTCGCTGCCGGCGAAGTCGTCCGCCTGGCGTCGCGACCGGGCCCGGGCGAGGTAGGTGGCCAAGTCCGCTGTCGCGCGGCCGGTGTCTTCGTGGCTCTCCAGATTTCCCTGCAGATAGATTCGATTCGCCATGCCCTCGAGAACAGCTTCTCTGACCTCCTCGGGCTGATTGGCGATGAATGCATGGACGGTCCGCAGCCGAAGGTCCGCCCGTTTGGATCGTCGTGATTCACGATGATCGACCGACCCGCGGGTGAAGCAGAGGCAGGCGAGGCCAACGGCCGCCAAGGCGATCCAGAGCCTTGTCAGGGTGACGGTCGCCGACGACAAGATAGTTGAATCCGAGTCGAAATAGTGGGTCAGGAGTATGACCAGCGGAACGCCGCCGACGGCAAGGCCCAGCAAGTCCCAGGTCCAACCGGCGAACGCCTTGTTGCGCGCATTCTTTCCGTAGTTGTCGGCGACCGCCTGTTGGGTGAGCGCGGTCAAGACCTTTGCGCCTTGGCCGCGCATCTCCTCCAGGCTGGCCAGGTCGCGACTTGCCCCCAGTACGGCCGCCATGAGCGTTTCCTCGAGTTCCTCGAGGTTCGCTCGATAATTCTGCGTGGCAGCCGAGACCTGCCGCTCCAGCGAATCCCCGATCTCCTTCTCCAGTTGCCTCTTGTACGCCGACAACGTGACCGACTCGGCGGCGACGGCCTGCTGTGCTTCGGCGACCTGGCGATGGAGTTGGCTCAGCGGCGGCCAGATCCCCAACTGCTCGAGGACCGTGTCGACGCCGTCGGCGGCGGCCCGCAGACAGGGTGCGCAACCGTCGGGGTCCAGTGCATATCGCGAAAGGTGTGGCTGCACGTTTGCCGCGATATGGATGTGGACATTGTCCAACATGTGCGTCGAGTATCGCCGCGGGTCTTCCTGTCGATGAGCGTCGATTGTCTCGACCAGCCAGCGCAGGCGCGACAGCGAATCCGCCAAGTCCGCATCATCCGGTAGCGCGAGGCTCTTGAGTTGCCCCGTGATCTGATTGATCAGCGCCCACAGCGGATGGTTTTTGAATCTGGTTTCCCAAATTGATCCCATAGGCCCCCACCAACTCGAAGCCAGGATGCGCTTCCGGCCCCGAACGCGTCAACGCGTGCACGTCCTGGATATCGACAAAGCGTATGCAATCGTTACTCGCCGTATGAACGGAACTGGCCGGTCTCGAAAATCGTGCATCATCGCAGTTTGTTGCCCACGGCATCGATGCCGGACCTCGACCCGGTGCCGATCCCGCCGAACGGGTGGCTCGGGGACGTCCTAGCTTCCGATGGCGAGGCCGACGGCGAGGCCGACTGCGTAGGCGAGTTCGGTCAGGCCGGTGGCTTTGAGGACGGGGATCAGGGCCGGTCCTGTTGCGTCGCTGACGACTGTGCGGACTGCCTTGGCGGCCAGGGGCAGGGCGATGAGGGCCAGGAGCGTCCACGGGGTGGCGAGGGCTGAGATGGCCGCCAGGATGAAGGCCAGGGCGATCAAGGTGGCGTACAGGTGGCGGGAGCGGGGGGCACCCAGGACGACGGCCAGGGTGCGTTTTCCGGTGACGGTGTCGGTCGGGATGTCGCGGAGGTTGTTGGCGATCAGGAGGGCGCAGGCGATCGAGCCGATGGCCACGGCGCCGGCCACGGCCGTCCAGTGGAGGGTCTCTGCCTGGACGTAGGTGGTGCCCAGTACGGCGACCAGGCCGAAGAACACGAAGACGCTGACCTCACCGAGTGCGCGGTAGCCGTACGGGCGCTTGCCGCCGGTGTAGAACCATGCGCCGACCAGTGAGGCCGCACCGGCGATCAGCAGCCACCAGTTGGAGGTAGCGCAAAGAATGACCCCGAGTACGGCGCCTACACCGAAGCAGGTGAACGCTGCGGTCTTCACCTGTCCCGGTGTGGCGACCTTGGAGCCGACCAGACGCAGTGGGCCGACACGGTTCTCGTCGGTGCCGCGGATGCCGTCGCTGTAGTCGTTGGCGTAGTTGACCCCGATCTGCAGGGCCAGGGCGACGCCGAGGGCCAGCAAGGCCTTCCACCAGACGAAGCCGTCCAGGTAGGCGGCTGCACCGGTTCCGACGAGGACAGGAGCGATCGCGGCGGGCAGCGTGCGTGGGCGCGCGCCTTCGATCCACTGGGCAGGTGTGGCCATGACTGCCGATTGTGTCAGCCACACCCGCACCAGCCACGACCAGGGCAGCCGCGGGCAGCCGCGAGCAGGGCGGCAGCGGGTGGGCCGTACGCTCGTTGCTGACATGTCTACGTTGCGCCTGGTCCCCGGTACGCCGGATGCGGTGTTGTCTGCGCTTGCCGCCGTACTGGAGGGGACGGGTACGGCGTTTGCGCCGGTCCCCTCGGATCCGGCGGCTGCGGCCCGAGTCCGGCAGGCGGCTGCGCCGGACGAGCCGCTGGAGGACCACTGTGCTGTGGTGCTCACCACATCCGGGTCGTCCGGTGAGCCGAAGGGCGTGCTGCTGTCCCGCGAGGCCCTGCTCGCCTCCGCGACCGCTACGCACGACCGACTCGGTGGCCCCGGCCAGTGGCTGCTGCCGATGAAGCCGTACTTCGTGGGCGGCCTGCAGATCCTCACCCGGTCAGTCGTGGCGGGCCTGGCCCCAGTCGTCGCTAAGGCGAGCTTCAGCGAGGCAGCCGCCGCGATGACCGGCGCCCGGCGCTACACCGCGATGGTCCCGACCCAACTCGCGCGCTACTTGGATACCGACGTCGACGCCCTGCGCGTGTTCGACGCGATCATCATCGGTGGCGCCGCGACCCCGGCTCCGTTGAAGGCCCGCGCGGCCGAGGCCGGCGTCACCGCGATCCCGGCGTACGGGATGACGGAGACCGGCAGCGGATGCGTCTACGCCGGCAAGCCGTTGGAGGGTACGGCGATCGCCTTCGACGCCGGCCGCATCCTGATCAAAGGCCCGACGCTGTTCTCCGGCTACCGACGACGGCCCGAGTTGACGGCCGAGGTGCTCCGGGACGGCTGGTTCCGCACACAGGACCGCGGCGAGCTCGTCGACGGTCGCCTGCGGGTGATCGGCCGGGTGGACGACGTGGTGATCTCAGGCGGCGTCAACATCACGCTCCCGACCGTCCAGGCCCGGCTGCTCGAGCACCCGCGGCTGAAGGATGTGGTCGTGCTGGGCGTGCCCGACGCCGAGTGGGGGACCCGGGTGGTCGCCTTTGTCGTGGGTGAACCCGGCCGCGACGAGCTGCGCGACTTCGTGGCCGAGGTGCTGCCGCGGACCTGGGCCCCGCGTGAAGTGGTCCAGCTGTCCGTACTGCCGATGCTTGCCTCAGGCAAGGTTGATCGTCAGGCGCTGCTGGAGGGCGTGCGGTGATCACGTACTCGATCGGCCTCAAGAACAGGTTCCGCGGCATCACCGTGCGCGAGGGCATGCTCTTCGAAGGCCCCGCGGGCTGGGCCGAGTGGAGTCCGTTCCTGGACTACGACGACGCGACCTGCGTGCCTTGGTTGCAGGCGGCCCAGGAGGCGGCCGTCGACGGGTGGCCGGCTCCGGTGCGGGACGCCGTACCCGTGAACTGTACTGTGCCCGCTGTCGGTCCGGAGCGCGCTGCCGAGATCGTGCGGACGTCTGGATGCCGCACGGCCAAGGTGAAGGTGGCAGAGCCGGGGCAGTCGGTCGCGGACGACCTGGAGCGCGTGGAGGCAGTCCGGGACGCCATCGGAGCCGGGCGTGTGCGCATTGACGCCAACGGCGCGTGGTCGGTAGATGAGGCTGTGCAAGCACTACGGGAGCTCCAGCGCTTCGACCTGGAGTACGTCGAGCAGCCGTGCGCGCGCGTGGAGGATCTAGCAGCCGTCAGACGCCGTACCGACGTCCCCGTGGCGGCAGACGAGTCGATCCGGCGGGCCGAGGACCCCTTGCTGGTGAAGAAGCTGGACGCGGCGGACATCGCCGTACTGAAGGTCCAGCCCATCGGTGGAGTGCGTGCGTGCCTGGACATCGCTGAGCAGATCGGACTCCCTGTGGTGGTCTCGTCAGCGCTCGAGACGTCAGTGGGTATCGCTGCGGGTGTTGCACTCGCTGCCGCGCTTCCGGAGCTGCCGTACGCGTGCGGGCTCGCCACAGTGTCCATGTTCACCAGCGACGTCGTGGCAGAGCCGCTGCTACCGGTGGACGGCTTCCTGCCGGTACGGCGCGTGCAGCCGGACCCAGCGTTGCTGGACGCTGCCCGAGCGGATGCGACCAGGACTGCGGTGTGGGAAGAGCGCATGAGCCAAGTGCAGATGAGGAGTGCCGGATGAACCCGTCCACGGCGTTTGCGACTGTGGTGGTCGACGAACTGATCCGCAACGGCGTACGCGAAGCCGTAGTGGCGCCGGGCTCCCGCAGTGCGCCACTGGCGCTCGCACTCGCTGCAGCGGACCGTGACGGCCGGCTGCGGCTGCACGTCCGGATCGACGAGCGTACGGCGGGCTTCCTGGCGATCGGCCTGATCCGTGGGACCGGACTGCCGGTGCCCGTGGTCACCACGTCGGGTACGGCGGTAGCCAACCTGCACCCGGCCGTGCTGGAAGCCTCGCACAGCGGCCTGCCCCTCATCGTCCTCAGCGCGGACCGGCCACCGGCCCTGCGGGGGAGCGGCGCCAACCAGACGACCGATCAGCTGAAGGTGTTCGGCTCTGCGGTGCGGCTGTTCCACGAGATGGGCACTCCGGTCCGCGAGGTGGGCCAGGTGGCGTACTGGCGGTCGCAGGTCGCCCGGGCCGTGGCCAACGCGGTCGGTGCCCGGTCGGCCGACCCGGGCCCGGTGCAACTCAACTGCCCGCTCGCTGAGCCGCTGGTGCCCACCGATGGGCCGGAGTGGCCCGAGCCGTTGGACGGTCGTAGTAGTGGGCCTTGGACTGCGGTGCATGCTGCCGCCGGGCAGCCGTCGGCCGTCCAGCCTGGGCCGAAGACTGTCGTCGTTGCGGGCGATGGCGCGTCACAGGCGGCGCGGCTCGCGGCGGAGGCCGGTCAATGGCCGTTGTTCGCCGAGCCGTCCAGCCGGGCGCGGACCGGTCCGTCGGTCATATCGGCGTACCGGCTGTTGCTGCAGGCAAACTCTTTGGCGGCGGAGATCGAACGGGTCCTGGTGTACGGGCACCCGACGCTGTCCCGGCCGATCGCCAAGCTGCTCGCGCGGCCCGACGTCGAGGTGATCGTGGTGTCACCGGCCGGCTTGTGGCCGGACTCGGCTCGCCGTGCGTCGTCCGTCGTCACGGGGCTGGAGGTGGCCGGTCCCGACACCACCGACTGGCTCGAGCGCTGGCAGCACGCGGACCAACTGGCTCGTCCGGTCATCGACAAGGTGCTCGCGGACGGCCTGAACGGCCCGCGCATCGCCGCGATCGTGGGGGAGGCGGTCGGCGCCGACGGCATGCTCGTGGTCGCGTCGTCGAACCCGGTCCGCGACCTCGACCTCGCACCGGTGGTCCCGATCCGCACCATCGCCAACCGCGGCCTGGCCGGCATCGACGGCACCATATCGACGGCTGTCGGAGCAGCGCTGGCCAATGCGGGGCCGACGTACGCGCTGATCGGGGACCTGGCCTTCCTGCACGACGCCAACGGCCTGATCATCGGCCCCGACGAGGCCCGTCCCGACCTGCGCATCATCGTGGTCAACGACAACGGCGGCGGCATCTTCTCCACCCTCGAGCAGGGTGATCCGACCCACGCCGGCTACTTCGAGCGAGTCTTCGGTACGCCGCACAACTCCGACCTGTCTGCCCTGTGCGCAGCAACCGGCACCCGCTACACGCTGGCCGAGACCCCGGACGCGCTGCGTGCCGCGCTGAGCCCGATGGTCGCCGGTCTGGATGTGGTGGAAGCGCGAGTTTCCCGCGACGACCACCGGCCGCTGGGCGAAGCGCTGGTGGCGGCGCTCAAGCAGCAGTGACGGGGACACGGGTCTTCTTCGCGGGCTGCAGCTTGCGCAGGTGATTGAGCAACGGCGCGATGGTCGCGATGGCCAGCGCTGTCGTGGTGAGGATCGGGATGGTGGCGCCGCGCAGCGAGGAGTTGAGCGGCGCCGCGATGGTGAAGATCAGGCTGACCGCTGTGACGATCGTGGTCAGCCGCCGGCCGGGCCGAGCGACGGCAAGGAATGGCAGGCACCACAGGAAGTACCAGTCGTGCGCACTCGGGCCTAGCAGCACCACAGCGAGCAGAGCGATGCCCACTGCGCGCGCCGCGTGGTGGATGGACGACCGCAGGCTCAGTACGGCGATCAGTCCGATCGCCAGCAGCATCCCGGCCAAGCGGACCAGTTGCAGTGCCTGCTCGGCGGCGGTGTCCTCACCCAGCCACGCGAGTACGCCGGACGCCGCCATGCCGATCAGGTTCGCAATGGAGAACGGTGAGCGCACCAGACCGGGCACGTCGAGCGCACTCAGCCATCCGGACCCCACTCCGGTCAGCTCCCCGATGGTTACTAGCGTCAACACCGACACAGCACCGGCGATCGCCAGACTGGCGAACCGCAGCGCCCGCCCAGCCCGCGGACTCATCACTGCGGCGATGGCGATCACCACTAGGCCGCCAGGCAGCTTCACTGCGGCCGCAGCACCCGCTACGACTGCCGCCGTACCCCAATGGCCCGTCAAGGCGAGAGCAAACGCACTACAGGCCAGTCCGAGCATCAGTACGTCGTTATGCGCCGCGCCGATGCCGTGCATGATCAGCATCGGGTTGGCTACGACCAGCCAGGTCGCGACCAGCGGGTCGACGCGGCATGCGGTCGCCAGTCGCGGTACGGCCCACGCGATCAGGAGCATGCCGACCACAGCGAGCAGGCGGTGGGCGAGCATCAGGACGTACGGGTCCATGGTCAGGTGTGCGACCAGACCGCCGTATGCGAGAGGTAGTGGCCCGTACGGCGCCGGCGTCTGCATCCACATGGGGTCGACGGCCTCGACGATGTGACCGGACAGCACCCCGGGGCCTACGTCGTACGGGTTGTAGCCCTCGGCCACGAGCGCACCCTGCGCGGCGTAGCTCCACGCGTCCCGGCTGAACAGCGGCGGGATCAGCAGCAGCGGAGCGGTCCAGTACGCCGTCATGCGCAGCAGTGGGAGTCGTTCGCCGGCCATCACGCGGCGGCCCACGGACAGCCAGGCCCAGGCCATCAGCCCGAGCCCGGCCACCATGAACGACAGTCCGACCATCCGGCCCAGCAGCGAGGTCCGCAGTTCGCCGGTGATCGGGAACGACGCCACCCAGGAGGAGGGCGGCACCACCGAGGTCACCAGGCTCGCCACGGCGACTACGACGGAGCCGACCACCCCACGGATCATCGGCGAGCGCATGAGCGGAAGTTAGCCGCCGTGGGCGACTCCCCGATGAACAGCGGCTTGCGTCAGGCGGATTCCTTGCGGAAGGTCCGCGCCCCGACGGTCAGGCCGACGATCGTCAGCAGCACGACCCAGAACAGGCCCCACAGCGACGAACTGTTGTCGATGTCGCCGCGGAACAGCGCCCGGACACCGTTCACCACGTGCTTCAGCGGGCTGATGTCGGACAGCCGCTGCAGCCAGGTCGGACCGATCTGCATCGGCAGCAGGATGCCGGACAGCAGCAGGAGCGGCATTGCGATCCCGTTCAGCAGGGGGGCCAGTGCGTCCTCGCTCTTCGTGATGAGCGCGACCGAGTACGACAGCGACGCGAACGTCGCGCCGAGCAGGGCCACGATCACCAGCGACAGCAGCACGCCGCCCCACGGCGCCCGCAGGCCGAGCGGGATCGCGGCGATCAGCAGCACCAGCGTCTGCACGACCAGTACGACGACGTCGCGCAGTACGCGCCCCGCCATCAGCGCCATCCGGGACGCCGGGGTGACCCGGTCGGCCTCGATCACGCCGGCCCGGTACTCGGCGATCAGGCCGAAGCCGACGAACATCGCGCCGAACATGCCGAGCTGGACGATCAGGCCGGGGATGAACACCTGGTACGCGTTCGTGGTCGCGCCCTCGCTGATCTGCGCGGTGATCGGCTTCAGCAGCGGGCCGAACAGGAACAGGTACATCAACGGCTGGCTGAGCATCAGGATCGCCCACATCGGGTTCCGCAGCGTCAGCCGCATCGCCCGGTGGAACACGATCCACGTCTCGCGAAGCACGGTCATGCCACGACCTCCTTCTCCTGCTGTGCCGGGGCTGCCTCGTCGCGCAGCGAGCGGCCGGTCATGGTCAGGAACACGTCGTCCAGCGTCGGACGGTGCACCTCGACGCCGTTCAGCTCGATGCCCTGGGCATCGATCTGGCGGAGCAGGCCGGGCAGCACCGAACCGCCACGCGGGATCCGAAACCCGACCACGTCACCATCGGTCTCGAAGTCGATCGCACCCTCCAGCTCCTCGGCGATCTTCGTCACCGCCGGCGCCTGCCCGGCGTCGGCGAGGCTGAGCCGGACCGCGTCGCCGGAGACCTGCTGCTTCAGCGTGTCCGGCGTGCCGGAGGCAACGATCTTGCCGTGGTCGATGACCAGGATCCGGTCGCAGAGCGCGTCCGCCTCGTCCAGGTAGTGCGTGGTGAGGAAGATGGTCGCGCCGCGGTCGCGGAGACCGCGGATGTGCTGCCAGAGGTTCGCCCGGGCCTGCGGGTCGAGGCCGGTGGTCGGCTCGTCCAGGAACACCAGCCGCGGGTCGTGGATCAACCCCATCACGATGTCGAGCCGGCGCCGCTGGCCGCCGGACAGCGTCTTGCACTGCCGCCGCCACAGGCCCGTCAGGTCGAGCTCCTCGAACAACCGCTGCCCGTCCGCGGCCGCCTTGGCCTTCGGTACGCCGTACAGCCGAGCGTGGTCGACGACCTCGTCACCCGCGACCGCCTCCGGCAGGGTCGAACCGCTCTGCGGCACGTACCCGATGCCGCGGCGGACGCCGACCGGGTCCTTGGCCAGGTCGCACCCAGCCACCGTCGCGGTGCCGGCGGTCGGCTTGATCAGCGTCGCCAGCATCCGCATCGTCGTGGTCTTGCCGGCCCCGTTGGGCCCCAGAAACCCGACGATCTCCCCGTCGGCCACCTCCAGATCAACCCCCTGCACGGCCTCCACCGGACCACGCTTGGTCTTGAAAGTGCGCGCCAACCCCCGCGCTTCGATCATCATGCGGCCAGTCTGGGTGATCAACTTTGAATAGTCAACATTGATTAGTTGTACCTTCCTACGCGTGCTCCGCAGGCACTCCTCGTCGCGGCGCTCCTTGTCGCACCCACTCCGCGCGCTACCCGCCCATCCGAGTTCTGCGCGCTGCCGCGCGCGTTGACCGCCCCGTGGTGGCAACTGCTCCTGGTCCCCGAAGCGTCCATGGGGTGATGCGCACGAGCCGTGGACCCTACCGCGGCTTTGCGCTCACCGTCCTCCGATTTCCGCCTGAGCGTGGATGCGTTCAACCCTCCGACCACGCCCGACTCGACGAGTCACGCCGACCGAAGGATCACCGCGGGCGGCAGCCCGCAAGTCGCGGCGATAGCCGCAAGCCCGGGCGGCAGCGCGAAATGAAAGGGTGGGCGGGCAGCGCGCGGAGCGGTTGCGACGCAGGAGCCACCGCGCAGCACGCGTGGGGAGGAAGTTACTTGGTTGGTGGCGTCGGAATCTTGCCCCAGTGGGTGATCATCCCGGGGTACGGGGCCCAGTCGGCGGGTTCGCCGGCGAAGGAGTAGTAGCCGTTCGTCACGCGTTCGTGGAAGGCGCGGGTCCAGTCGAGCTCGCCGCGGTCGCGGGCGGTGGTGATGCGGAACATCTCGACGACGTGGTTCGGCGTACCCGGGTCCTCGAACACCTGCCGCTCCGCGAACGGCTCGGCCTTCTGCCGCTGCTCGAGTTGCGTGATGCGCGCCTCCAGCGCGGCCAGCACCTCGTCGCGCTGCAGCGACCACAGGAAGCTCAGCGTCACCATCATCCGGTCGGGATGGAAGCCGTCCACGTGCCACAGCATCTGCCGCAGCAGCGAGAAGTACTCCGTCTCACCGTCCGTCGTGAGCTTGTACGACGTACGCCCCGGCCGGCTCGCCGCGCCGTCCTCGAGCTCCTGCAGGTACCCGTGCTTGGCCAGTGTCCGCAGCCCGGTGTAGATCGAGCCGGGGTTGATGTTCGCCCAGTTCTGCACGTTCCAGGTGAGCAGCTCACGGCGCAGCTGGTACCCGTAGGCCGGCTGGAAGATCCGCACGACCCCGAGCAGCAGCAAGCGCGTGGTGGACATAGTCGCAGTGTAAATCCGCGCGACGCCGGCGCCGGTCGAGGCGTAATCTGCGTGGGCATGGACGTGCGTGTGACGAGTGACGCGGCCGCCTTCGAGCAGACGGTCTTCCCTTTCCTGCAACAGGATCCGGTGCTGCACACGATCATCATGGGCAACGTCCACGCCCAGGCGTCCAGCGGTCGTACGGCGGATGAGCCGTCGTACTTCGTCTCCGTCCACGACGGCGACGCGGTGGTCGGTGCGGCGATGCGGACCCCGGGGCGGAACGTGTACCTCGGCGCCCTCCCCCCGGAGTTCGCGGAAGCGGTCGCTGATGCGTACCTCGACGTACTTCCCGAGCTGAGCGGCGTCGCCGGGGACCGCCCGGCGGCCTTGCGGTTCGCCGACCGGTGGTGCGCGCGACGCGGCGGTACGGCGACCGAGACCAAGGGGACCCGCCTCCACAAGCTCGGCACGCTGACCCCGCTCTCAGCGGAGGGCTCGCCACGGTTGATGCAGAACGACGAGGTCGAGCTGGTGGGGAGCTGGGCGAAGGCCGGCTTTGCGGAGGAGCTCGGCGGGGACTACCTGGACTGGGCCGAGGATCACCTGGAGCACGAGACGATGTGGATCTGGGAGGCCGACGGGCAGGCGGTGAGCATGGTCGGGTACCACCTGCCGGTCTACGGCGCCTGCCGGGTCGGGCCGGTCTACACCCCTCCGGAGCGTCGGCGGAACGGGTACGCCGGTGCGCTCACCAGTCATGTGACCGCAGAGATCCTTGCGCAGGGCAACCAAGCCTGCCTCTACACCGACCTGGCCAACCCGACCTCGAACAAGATCTACTTCCAGGCCGGCTACCGCCCCCTCGCCGACTTCATCGACGTCGAGCTCACCGCCTGATCGCCCGCCGGGGGCGGTGCGGTGTCCTTGGTCAGGTGAGGTCGATGGATTCGCCGGGGGTGAGGGCGCGGTAGTTGGTGCCGGCTACTTCGCCGATGAAGCGTTTGAGCATGCCTTGGCCGATCGGGCTGAGGAGGGCGTCGTGGATGCCGACCGTCTGCTTCGCCTTGATGGCGCGGGCGTACTCGACCGCGGGTGGGAGGGAGAACCAGGGGCCCGAGATGGGGACCAGGTTGGTGTGGACCTGGCGGTCGGGTTGGGTGAAGGAGTCACCCGGGTGGTAGACCGCGTCCTCGATCAGGTAGCCGACGTTCTCGCAGGGGACGCCGAGCTCCGGAAGGATGATGGCGTGGTCCTTGCCGTAGGCACGGACTGAGTAACCGGCGGCCTCGAAGGACTGGCCGTCGGCGACCACAGTGACGCGGTCGCCCAGCGCAGTGAGCTGGGCGGCGACGCCGGCGTTGGTGTAGACGGGGACCTCCAGAGCGGCGATGCGCTCGATGTCCAGGTGGTCGGGGTGCTCGTGGGTGACCAGGACCGCGTCGGCGCGTTCGAAGGCCGCGTCCTCGCTGAACGTTCCCGGGTCGACGAGCAGGACCTTGCCGTCCTTCTCCAGCCGGACACAGGCGTGCGCAAACTTCGTGAGCTTCACAGTCAGTCTCCCAACGCGTCTCTCATCGGAACCAGCTTGGCGTTCGTCTCGGCGAGCTCGGCGACCGGGTCGGAGCCGGCCACGATGCCGGCGCCGGCGAACAGCCGCATCCGCCGGGCGTCGTCCGGGTCGGCCTGACCGCAGCGCAGCGCGATGCACCACTCGCCGTCGCCGGCCGCGTCCATCCAGCCGACCGGTCCGCTGAACCGCCCCCGCCGCATGCCCTCGATCTCACCGATCAGGTCGCGCGCCAGGTCGGTCGGCGTACCGCAGACTGCCGCCGACGGGTGCAGCGCGGCGGCGAGGCCGAGCGCGGACGCGCCGTTGTCGGCGACGCCGGCCACGTCGGTGGCCAGGTGCATCACGTTCGGCAGGTGCAGCACGAACGGGGTCTCCGGGACGTTCATCGACTTGCAGTGCGGCTTCAGCGCGTCGGCGACCGAGCGGACCGCGAACTCGTGCTCCTCCAGGTCCTTGCTCGACCGGGCCAGCGACGCGGCCAGCGCGAGGTCGTGCGCGTCGTCTCCGGTACGGCGGATGGTCCCGGCCAGCACGCGGGACGTGATCAACCCCTTCTCCCGCCGCACGAGCAGCTCGGGGGTCGCGCCGATCAGGCCGTCGACGGAGAACGTCCAGCAGTTCGGGTACGCCGCCGCCAGCCGGCGCAACGGCCAGCGCAGGTCGATCGGCTGCTCGGCGATCGCGATCAGGTCGCGGGCCAGCACCACCTTGTCGAGCTCACCGGCGGTGATCCGCTTGATCGCGTCGGCGACGATGCTCGACCAGTCGGTGCCGGACCGGGCGCCGTCGGCGAACGCGACGTCGTACACCGGTGACGGCTCGTGGACGGCGAGTTCCGGCGGCACGGCCAGCGAGGACGCCGGCGAGATCGTGGTCACCCAGGTCGTCCCGCCCCGGCGGCCGACGATCACCTCGGGCACGACCAGCTCGCTCGGGTCGTCGTCGGTGAACCCGAACGACCCGAAGCAGACCAGCCCGGACCCTGGTACGCCGACCTCGTCGCGCACCACCGCGGCCGCGACCAGGTCCTTCCACCAGGCCACCGCCTCCTGGAAGCGGTTGCTACCGGCAACGTCGAGGCGGGCGGCGACGCCCCAACCGACGTGACCGTCGCCACGCCGTACCCAGGCCAGGCCGCCCTCGGCCGGCAGATGGTCCATCAACTGGGCCGACACCCCGTCGACTCGCTGGCTGCGGATGACCAGATGGGGAGCCTGGCTCCCGACCGGCTCGGACAAGCTCACCGCACCCACCCCTCGCTCGCGGCATGACCCCGGATCGCGATGGCCAGCCGGCTCTCTGGGAATGCACTCACGAGATGCAAGCGTATGCCTGCCCGATGTCCAGTGGATTTCGGAGCCTGTCGGACCCGTGATCAACTAGACACGTGACCCGCGCAGATCTGAGCAAAGACCCGCAGGCCGTGGCGGCCATGTTCGACAACGTGGCGGAGGGGTACGACCGGACGAACGCGGTCGCGACGATGGGTCTGGAGAAGCTGCACTGGCGGCCGCAGACGTTCGCCGAGATCGCGCCCCGGAAGGGGATGCGGATCCTGGACCTGGCCGCCGGGACCGGCGCGTCGAGCATCAAGCTGCTGGAGGCCGGCGCCGAGGTGGTGTCGTGCGACTTCTCGGTCGGCATGCTGCGGGTCGGGAAGCGGCGGTACCCGGGGCTGGACCTGATCGCGGGGGACGCGCTGCGGCTGCCGTTCGCCGACGACACGTTCGACGTGGTGACGATCTCGTGGGCGCTGCGGAACGTGAACGACGTCACGGTCGCGCTCCAGGAGATGCTCCGGGTGACCCGGCCGGGCGGGCGGCTCGTCGTACTGGAGCAGTCGCACCCGACCTGGAAGCCGTTCCGGGTCGTGTACCTGGAGTACATGATGCGCGCGGTGCCGGCGGTGGCGAAGGTGGTGTCGACGAACCCGGAGGCGTACGAGTACCTGGCCGAGTCGACCCGGGCCTGGTTGCCGCAGGAGCCGCTCGCGCGCGCCATCGAGGCCTCCGGCTGGACCCGGGTGCAGTGGCGCAATCTGACCGGTGGCCTGGTGGCCATCCACCGGGCGGTCAAGCCTGCTTAATTACGCAAGGAAAATTGCGCGTAAATCGCTTGTGGACAAGGGGAAGTGGGCCGGTTTCGTGTCCGAGTCAGGCAGTCCTAGACTGTCGGGTGTCGAGGCTTCGTGAATCCCTTCACGATCTCACACAGTACGAGCGCACAGAGCCCAATGAACCTTCCAGGCCGGGAATCGAGATGAGCCAGAGCGTGCCGAGCGGGCAGCAGGCGGAGACCGCCGATGTGATCGTCGTCGGCGCCGGACCCGCAGGCTCGGCCGCCGCCTACCACCTGGCCAACGCCGGACTCGACGTCCTGCTGCTGGAGAAGACCGCGTTCCCGCGGGAGAAGGTCTGCGGCGACGGGCTCACCCCGCGCGGCACCAAGCAGCTGATCAACATGGGCATCGACATCTCCGAAGAGGCCGGCTGGATCCGCAACTACGGACTCCGCATCCAGGGCGCCGGGCACGTCCTGCAGCTGGACTGGCCGGACCTGTCCAGCCACCCGAACTACGGGCTGACCCGGAACCGGATGGACTTCGACGACATGCTCGCCCGGCAGGCCGTGAAGGCCGGCGCCCGGCTGCGCGAGCGGACCAACGTGAGCGGCCCGATCCTGGACGACCGGGGCTTCATCGTCGGCGTCACCGCCAAGCCGGTCGACGACAACGGCCGCCGGGCCGGCGCCGACGTCGAGTTCCGCGCGCCGCTGGTGATGGCCGCCGACGGCAACTCGTCGCGGCTCAGCATCGCGATGGGCCTGCACAAGCGCGACGACCGCCCGATGGGGGTCGCCGTCCGCACCTACTTCACCAGCCCGCGCCACGACGACGACTACCTCGAGTCGTGGCTGGAGCTGTGGGCCGACGACCCGCAGAACCCGGGCCAGCGCAACCTGCTGCCCGGCTACGGCTGGATCTTCGGGATGGGCGACGGCACCGTCAACGTCGGCCTCGGCATCCTGAACACGTCCGAGGCGTTCGGCAAGGTCGACTACTCCGACCTGCTGAAGCAGTGGCTGAAGAACACCCCGGAGGAGTGGCAGTTCCGGGACGAGTTCCAGACCATCCCGATCCGTGGCGCGGCGCTGCCGATGGGCTTCAACCGGCAGCCGCACTACACCCGCGGCCTGATGCTGCTCGGCGACGCCGGCGGCATGGTCAACCCGTTCAACGGCGAGGGCATCCCGTACGCGATGGAGTCCGGGGCGTTCGCCGCCGAGGTCGCCGCCCAGGCGCTGCACCGGCAGCCGAACCAGCGCGAGCGGGCGCTGTCGGCGTACCCGAAGGCGCTCAAGCAGGAGTACGGCGGCTACTACACGCTCGGCCGGATCTTCGTGAAGCTGATCGGAAATCCGGAGGTGATGCGGCTGTGCACGAAGTACGGTCTGCCGCGCACCACGCTGATGAAGTTCACCCTGAAGTTGCTGGCCAACCTCACCGACCCGCGCGACGGCGACGTGATGGACAAGATCATCAACGGGCTCACCAAGGTCGCCCCGGCCGCCTGAAACCGGCGGGGCGAGTGAGATGGGCCACAGCGGTACTGATAACACAGTGCCTGTAACACAGCTGACCGGAAACGCAGACAGACAGACCACCGGCTGAAGGAGGGAGCACGAACCCGATGCACCCTTACGTACCGATCCTCGTTCTCGGTGTGCTCGCGGCGATCTTCGTGGCGGGCACCTTGGTGACGAGCGCGCTGGTCGGACCCAAGCGCTACAACCGGGCCAAGCTCGACTCCTACGAGTGCGGGATCGAGCCGACCCCGCAACCGGTCGGTGGCGGGCGCTTCCCGGTGAAGTACTACATCACCGCGATGCTCTTCATCGTGTTCGACATCGAGATCATCTTCCTCTACCCGTGGGCGGTCGCCTTCGACCAGATGGCGCTGTTCGGGCTGATCGAGATGGTCATCTTCATCGTCACCGTCTTCGTCGCGTACGCCTACGTGTGGCGCCGCGGCGGACTGGAGTGGGACTGAGCCATGGGTGTTGAGGAACAGCTTCCGGCCGGCGTGCTGCTGACCACGATCGAGGGCCTGTCCGGCTACATGCGGAAGGCCTCGTTGTGGCCGGCAACCTTCGGGCTGGCCTGCTGCGCGATCGAGATGATGACCACCGGCGCGCCGCGGTACGACGCCGCCCGGTTCGGCATGGAGGTCTTCCGGGCGTCGCCGCGGCAGGCCGACCTGATGATCGTGGCCGGCCGGGTGAGCCAGAAGATGGCCCCGGTGCTGCGCCAGATCTACGACCAGATGCCGAACCCGAAGTGGGTGCTGGCGATGGGTGTGTGCGCGTCGTCGGGCGGCATGTTCAACAACTACGCGATCGTGCAGGGCGTGGACCACGTGGTCCCGGTCGACATGTACCTGCCCGGCTGCCCGCCGCGGCCGGAGATGCTGCTGGACGCGTTCCTCAAGCTGCACGACGACATCCAGCACAGCAAGCTCGGCGCGCACAAGCGGGCGGAGCTGCAGGAGCGCGAGGCCGCCGCGCTGGCCGCCTCGCCGACGATCGAGATGAAGGGGCTGCTCCGGTGAGCGAGCACCAGCCTGAGAACCTTCCGGCGACCTCGCCGGCCGGCGACGCTCAGACGCCGGCGGCCGAAGTGGTGGACCAGCGCCAGGGCATGTTCGGAGTCCGCGGCACCGGTGACACCTCCGGCTTCGGCGGCCTGCGCCGCCAGGTCGCGCTGCCCGGCGGTACGCCGAAGCCGTACGGCTCCTGGTTCGACGGCGCGACCGAGCGGCTGGAGAGCCTGGTCGGCGACGGCGCGATCGAGAAGGTCGTGGTCGACCGCGGCGAGCTGACCCTGCACGTCCAGCGCGAGCGGCTGGTCGAGGTCTGCCGGCACCTGCGCGACGACGAGGCGCTGCGGTTCGAGTTCTGCTCCGGCGTCAGCGGCGTGCACTACCCGAACGAGACCGGCCGCGAGCTGCACGCGGTCTACCACCTGATGTCGATGACCCACAACCGGCGGATCCGGCTGGAGGTGTCCGCCCCGGACGCCGATCCGCACATCCCGTCGGTCGTCTCGGTCTACCCGGCCAACGACTGGCACGAGCGCGAGACCTGGGACTTCTTCGGCATCATCTTCGACGGTCACCCGGCGCTGACCCGGATCCAGATGCCGGACGACTGGCCGGGCCACCCGCAGCGCAAGGACTACCCGCTCGGCGGTATCGACGTCGAGTACAAGGGCGCCGTCATCCCGCCGCCCGACACGCGGAGGTCGTACAACTGATGACCCAAACACAATCGACACCGTCAGACCCGTACGCGACCACTCGCGACACCACCGAGGGCAAGGTCTTCACCGTCACCGGTCAGGACTGGGACTCGGTCGTGGCCGGCCTCGGCGAGGAGCCCGAGGAGCGCGTCGTCGTCAACATGGGCCCGCAGCACCCGTCCACCCACGGCGTGCTCCGGCTCATCCTCGAGCTCGACGGCGAGACGGTGACCGAGGCCCGCTGCGGCATCGGCTACCTGCACACCGGCATCGAGAAGAACATGGAGTTCCGCTCCTGGACGCAGGGCGTCACGTTCTGCACCCGGATGGACTACCTGTCGCCGTTCTACAACGAGACCGCCTACTGCCTCGCGGTCGAGCGGCTGCTCGGGATCGAGGACCAGATCCCGGAGAAGGCGAACGTGATGCGGGTGCTCCTGATGGAGCTCAACCGGATCAGCAGCCACCTGGTCTGCATCGCCACCGGCGGCATGGAGATCGGCGCGCTCACCGTGATGACGATCGGCTTCCGGGAGCGGGAGATGACGCTCGACCTGTTCGAGCTGATCACCGGCCTGCGGATGAACCACGCGTTCATCCGGCCGGGCGGCGTTGCCCAGGACCTGCCCGCGGGCGCGCTGGACAAGATCCGCGAGTACATCACCTGGATGAACAAGCACCTGCCCGAGTACGCCGAGCTGTGCAACGCGAACCCGATCTTCAAGGGACGCCTGCAGAACGTCGGCTACCTGGACCTGGCCGGCTGCATGGCACTCGGCATCACCGGCCCGCCGCTGCGCTCGACCGGGTACGCGATGGACCTGCGCAAGACCCAGCCGTACTGCGGCTACGAGACGTACGACTTCGACGTACCGACCTGGGACACCGCGGACTCGTACGGTCGGTTCCGGGTCCGGCTGCAGGAGATGCACGAGTCGCTGAAGATCGTCGAGCAGTGCGCCGACCGGCTGGCCAAGATGGAGGGCGAGCCGGTGATGGTGGCCGACAAGAAGATCGGCTGGCCGAGCCAGCTGGCCGTCGGCACCGACGGGATGGGCAACTCGCTCGACCACATCAAGCACATCATGGGCGAGTCGATGGAAGCCCTGATCCATCACTTCAAGCTGGTCACCGAGGGCTTCCGGGTGCCGGCCGGCCAGGCGTACGTGGGGATCGAGTCGCCGCGCGGCGAGCTCGGCTGCCACGTCGTCTCCGACGGCGGCACCAAGCCGTACCGGGCGCACTTCCGTGACCCGTCCTTCGCAAACCTGCAGGCGATGCCGATCATGTGCGAGGGCGGCCAGGTCGCCGACGTGATCGTCGCCGTCGCCAGCCTTGACCCGGTGATGGGTGGAGTGGACCGATAGATGGCCGAGAACCACGCGACTGCGACCGACAAGCCGGTGCCGTACAGCACCGGTGACTCGAACATCACGGAGACCACGATCGCGGAGATGCGCGAGCTGGCCGCCCGCTACCCGCAGGGCCGGTCCGCGCTGCTGCCGATGCTGCACCTGGTGCAGTCGGTCGAGGGCCGGGTCACGCCGGAGGGCATCGAGGCCTGCGCCGAGGTGCTCGGGCTGACCGGCGCCGAGGTGTCCGCGGTGGCGACCTTCTACACGATGTACAAGCGCCGTCCGGTCGGCGACTACCACGTCGGCGTCTGCACCAACACGCTGTGCGCGGTGATGGGCGGCGACGTGATCTTCGAGCGGCTGAAGCAGCACCTCGACGTCGGCAACGACGAGACCACCGAGGACGGCAAGATCACCCTCGAGCACCTGGAGTGCAACGCCGCCTGCGACTACGCGCCGGTGATGATGGTGAACTGGGAGTTCTTCGACGACATGACGCCGGAGTCGGCCACCCAGCTGGTCGACGACCTGCGCGAGGGCACCGAGGTGAAGTCGCCGCGCGGCGCCACCATCTGCACCTGGCGCGAGGCCGAGCGGGTGCTCGCCGGGTTCCCCGACGGCCGTGCCGACGAGGGCCCGACCGGCGGCAAGGCGACGCTGGCCGGCCTGCGGCTGGCCCGCGAGCGGAACTGGACGGCTCCGGGTGGCCGCGGCGGCTCCCCGGCGCCGGTCGAGCCCGTCCCCGGTCCGCGTCCCGAGGACCAGCCCGGACGTGAGTCGCAGGCCGTCCACACCGACGACCCGCGGAAGGAGGACTGACCATGCTGACCCCGGTTCTGTCCGACAACTGGGACCAGATCCGCTCCTGGCAGCTGGCGTCGTACCAGCGCTCCGGCGGGTACGACGCGCTGCAGAGCGCACTGCGGATGCAGCCGGCCGACGTGGTTGCCGCGGTCAAGGACTCGGGTCTGCGCGGCCGTGGCGGCGCGGGCTTCCCGACCGGGATGAAGTGGTCGTTCATCCCGCAGGACAACCCGAAGCCGAAGTACCTGGTGGTGAACGCGGACGAGTCCGAGCCGGGCACCTGCAAGGACATCCCGCTGATGCTCGCCTCGCCGCACACGCTGGTCGAGGGCGTCATCATCTCCTCGTACGCGATCCGCGCGTCGACCGCGTTCATCTACGTCCGCGGTGAGGTGCTGCACGTGATCCGCCGGCTGCAGCAGGCGGTCGAGGAGGCGAAGGCGGCCGGTTACATCGGCACGAACATCCTCGGCAGCGGCTACGACCTGGACGTGATCGTGCACGCCGGCGCCGGCGCGTACATCTGCGGCGAGGAGACGGCGCTGCTCGACTCGCTGGAAGGCCGTCGCGGTCAACCCCGGCTGCGTCCTCCCTTCCCGGCCGTGGCCGGCCTGTACGGCTGCCCCACAGTGATCAACAACGTCGAGTCGATCGCATCCGTTCCCGCCATCATCAAGAACGGCGCGGACTGGTTCTCCTCGATGGGCACCGAGAAGTCCAAGGGCATGACGCTGTACTCGCTGTCCGGGCACGTCACCCGGCCGGGCCAGTACGAGGCGCCGATGGGGATCACGCTGCGGCAGCTGATCGACCTGGCCGGCGGGATCCGCGAGGGTCACGAGCTGAAGTTCTGGACCCCGGGCGGGTCCTCGACCCCGCTGCTCACCGCCGAGCACCTGGACGTCCCGCTGGACTACGAGGGCGTCGGCTCGGTCGGCTCGATGCTGGGTACCAAGGCGCTGCAGCTCTTCGACGAGACCACCTGCGTGGTCCGCTCGGTGCTGCGCTGGACCGAGTTCTACAAGCACGAGTCCTGCGGCAAGTGCACCCCGTGCCGTGAGGGCACCTGGTGGCTGGTGCAGATCCTGGAGCGGCTCGAGCACGGCAAGGGCACCGAGGACGACCTCGCCGAGCTGCTCGACCTGTGCGAGAACATCACCGGCCGTTCGTTCTGTGCGCTGGCCGACGGTGCGACCGCGCCGATCAGCAGCTCGATCCAGCACTTCAAGGACGAGTACCTGGCGCACTTCGAGAACGGCGGCTGCCCGTTCGACCCGATGGCAAGCACTGTCTTCGCTACCGCTGGAGCAAGCGCATGACGATCCAAGCGAACCCACCCGCCGGGTCGGAGGTGGAGCGCACCGATCTGGTGACCGTGACCATCGACGACATCGAGGTCAAGGTTCCGAAGAACACCCTGCTGATCCGGGCCGCGGAGCAGATCGGGATCCAGATCCCGCGGTTCTGCGACCACCCGCTGCTGGACCCGGTCGGCGCCTGCCGGCAGTGCCTGGTCGAGATCACCGACGCCGGGAACGGCCGGGGCATGCCGAAGCCGCAGGCCTCCTGCACGATCACCGTCGCCGACGGCATGGTGGTCCGCACCCAGGTGACCTCGCCGGTGGCCGACAAGGCGCAGCACGGGATCATGGAGTTCCTGCTGATCAACCACCCGCTGGACTGCCCGGTCTGCGACAAGGGCGGCGAGTGCCCGCTGCAGAACCAGGCGATGACCAACGGGCGCGGCGAGACCCGGTTCACCGAGGTCAAGCGGACCTACCCGAAGCCGATCAACATCTCGGCCGAGGTGCTACTGGACCGCGAGCGCTGCGTGCTGTGCGCCCGCTGCACCCGGTTCTCCGAGCAGATCGCCGGTGACCCGTTCATCGCGCTGATCGAGCGCGGCGCGCTGCAGCAGGTCGGCATCTACGAGAAGGAGCCGTTCGAGAGCTACTTCTCCGGCAACACCATCCAGATCTGCCCGGTGGGCGCGCTGACCAGCGCGGCGTACCGGTTCCGGTCCCGGCCGTTCGACCTGGTCTCGGTTCCGTCGGTGGCGGAGCACGACTCCTCCGGCGCGGCGATCCGGGTCGACCACCGGCGCGGCAAGGTGATGCGCCGGCTGGCCGGAGACGACCCGCAGGTCAACGAGGAGTGGATCTCGGACAAGGACCGGTTCGCGTTCAACTACGCGACCACCGGTGACCGGCTGACCCACCCGCTGATCCGCGAGGACGGCGAGCTCCGGCCGGCCTCCTGGCCGGAGGCGCTGACCTTCGCCGCGGAGAACCTGACCGCGGCCCGCGGCAACGCGGCGGTGCTGACCGGCGGCCGGCTCACCCTCGAGGACGCCTACGCGTACTCGAAGTTCGCCCGGGTCGCGCTCGGCACCAACGACATCGACTTCCGGGCCCGGCCGCACTCCGCGGAGGAGGCGGACTTCCTCGCCGCCGCGGTGGCCGGCACCGGCATGGGTACGACGTTCGCCGACCTGCAGAAGGCCGGATCGGTGCTGCTCGTCGGGTTCGAGCCCGAGGAGGAGGCGCCGTCGGTGTTCCTGCGGCTGCGCAAGGGCGTCCGCTCGCACGGCACCAAGGTCTTCACGGTCGCGGCCTACGGTTCGCGCGGGGTGGAGAAGCTCGACGGTGTCGTCGTACCGGCGTCGCCGGGGACCGAGGCCGCCGTACTGGCTGATTTGGGCAACGCCGGTGCGACCGGCGCGGCTGCCCTGGCCGCGCTCGGGCCGGACTCGATCATCATCGTCGGCGAGCGGCTGGCGAGCGCGCCGGGCGGGTACTCGACGGCGCTGCGGCTGGCCCTGGACACGGGTGCTCAGCTGGCCTGGATCCCGCGTCGCGCGGGGGACCGGGCCGCGCTCGAGGCGGGCTGCCTGCCGGGTCTGCTGCCCGGCGGCCGGCTGGTGTCCGACCCGCACGCGCGGGTCGACATGCAGGCCGCGTGGGGTGTCGACAGCCTGCCGGCGAACGTCGGCCGGGACCTGACCGAGATCCTCGCTGAGTTGAACAGGAGCGCGGCCGGTTCGCTGCAGGCGCTGGTCGTCGCGGGTGTCGAGATCGACGACCTGCCGGACCCGGCGGCGGCGCTGGCCGCGCTGGAGGCGGCGCCGTTCGTGGTCAGCTTCGAGGTCCGCAACTCCCAGGTCACCGAGCACGCCGACGTCGTCTTCCCGGTGGTTCCGCCGGCGGAGAAGGACGGCACCTTCGTCAACTGGGAGGGTCGCGAGCGGCCGTTCCCGGTGGTGCTGAAGGTCCCGGCCGCGATGCCCGACGTCCGGGCGCTGGCCGCGCTGGCACAGGAGATGGACCGCTCGCTCGGGTTCACCACTCCGGCCGGGGCGAAGAAGGAGTTCGACGAGCTCGGCCGCTGGGACGGCGACCGCGCGCAGGAGCCGACGTACCAGGCCGGTCCGTCGCTCGGCGCCTTCGACTCCACCCGGCTGGCGACCTGGCGGATGCTGATCGACGACAGCCGCGCGAACGACGGCGAGCCGCACCTGACCGCGACGGCCCGGACGCCGGTCGCCCGGATCTCGCTCACCACCGCGCACCGGGTCGGTGTCGCCGACGGTGACGAGCTGGTGGTCAGCACCGACGCCGGGTCGATCCGGCTGCCGGTGGTGATCAGCCCGATGACCGACAACGTGGTGTGGCTGCCGACCAACTCGGCCGACTCGCACGTCCGCCGGTCGCTGCACGCCGACCATGGCTCGATCGTGACGATCGCCGGAGGGAACTCATGAACGAGCGAAGCGAGTTCATCATCAGGCGCAGCAGCCAAGGCTCATGCGCGCCCGCAGCGAAGCGAGGACGCGCATGAGCATGATCCCCCTCGCCACGCCGCCGGACGCAGGCTTCGGCAACGACCCGTGGTGGGTCATCGGCCTGAAGGTGCTGCTGGTCTTCGTCTTCCTGGTCGTGCTGACGCTGTTCAACATCTGGTGGGAGCGCCGGGTGGTGGCCCGGATGCAGCACCGGATCGGCCCGAACGTGCACGGCCCGCAGGGTCTGCTGCAGTCGCTCGCCGACGGCATGAAGCTGATGTTCAAGGAAGACCTGATGCCGAAGGGCGTCGACAAGCTCGTCTTCGTCGCCGCCCCGGTGATCGTGTCGATCCCGGCCTTCCTGACCTTCGCGGTGATCCCGTTCGGCCCGACGGTGAAGATCCCGTTCACCGACACCTACACCCGGCTGCAGATCACCGACCTGCCGGTCTCGGTGCTGTACGTGATGGCGGTCGCCTCGATCGGCATCTACGGCATCGTGCTCGGCGGCTGGTCGTCCAACTCGACGTACTCGCTGCTCGGCGGCCTGCGGTCCAGCGCCCAGATGATCTCCTACGAGGTCGGCATGGGCCTGGCGCTGGTGACGGTGTTCCTGTTCGCCGGCTCGATGTCCACCTCGGACATCGTCGCCGCGCAGGGCTCGAACCAGTCGATCAACCTGTTCGGGGCGGACATCCCGATCCCGGGCTGGTACGCGTTCCTGCTGTTCCCGTCGTTCGTGATCTACGTGATCTCGATGGTCGGCGAGACGAACCGGGCGCCGTTCGACCTGCCGGAGGCCGAGGGCGAGCTGGTGGCCGGCTTCCTGACCGAGTACTCGTCGATGAAGTACGCGATGTTCTTCCTGGCCGAGTACATCAACATGGCGACCGTGTCCGCGCTGGCGACCACGCTGTTCCTGGGCGGCTGGCGGGCGCCGTGGCCGATCTCGATCTGGGACGGCGCGAACTCCGGCTACTGGCCGGTGCTGTGGTTCGTCGGCAAGATGATGTGCTTCATCTTCTTCTACATCTGGCTGCGCGGAACGCTGCCGCGACTGCGCTACGACCAGTTCATGAAGCTGGGCTGGAAGATCCTGATCCCCGTCTCGCTGGGCTGGATCCTGCTGGTCGCCACCGTGCGCGCGGTCGGCCGGGAGACCACTTTCAGCAGGACGACGCTGCTGGTCGCGGCCGCCGTCGTGCTGGTGATCGCGGTCGTCACGATGTTCATCCCGCAGAAGCCGAAGCCCGAGAAGCTCACCGAGGACGACCGTGCGAAGGACTTCGACGCCTTCGCCGGTGGCTACCCGGTGCCCCCACCGCTCGTTCACACGGACAGCCGAAGCGAGTCTGACACCCGGAGCAAGGAAGGCAGCCGTGGCTAGTGTCAAAGAATCCCTCTGGGATCCGGTAGCCGGGTTCGGGGTCACCTTCCGGACGATGTTCCGCAAGGTGTTCACCGAGCAGTACCCGTTCGAGAAGAAGCCGACCGCACCGCGCTTCCACGGCCGCCACCAGCTGAACCGCTGGCCGGACGGCCTGGAGAAGTGCGTCGGCTGCGAGCTGTGCGCCTGGGCCTGTCCGGCGGACGCGATCTACGTCGAGGGCGCGGACAACACCGAGGGCGACCGCTTCTCCCCGGGTGAGCGCTACGGCCGCGTCTACCAGATCAACTACCTGCGCTGCATCCTCTGCGGTCTGTGCATCGAGGCCTGCCCGACCCGGGCGCTCACCATGACCAACGAGTACGAGCTGGCCGACCGCACCCGCGAGTCCCTCATCTACGAGAAGAAGGACCTGCTGGCGCCGCTGCTGCCCGGGATGCAGGAGCCGCCGCACGAGATGCAGCTCGGCAGCACCGAGAAGGACTACTACCTCGGGCTGACCGGCGCCGCCGCGCCGGCCGAGGGTGGTGACGCGAAATGATCGGCCTCGTCACCGGCGCCCAGGTGGCGTTCTGGATGCTGGCGCCGATCATGGTGCTGGCCGCGATCGGGATGGTGCTGGTCCGCAAGGCGGTGCACTCCGCGCTGCTGCTGGCCACCGTGATGGTCTGCCTGGCCGCGCAGTACGCCGCCCAGGACGCGCCGTTCCTGTTCGCCGTGCAGATCATCGTCTACACCGGCGCGATCCTGATGCTGTTCCTGTTCGTGCTGATGCTGGTCGGTGTCGACGCGAGCGACTCCCTGGTGGAGACGATCCGCGGACAGCGGCTGCTGGCCGGGCTGGCCTTCATCGGCTTCGGGGCGCTGCTGGTCGCCGCGGTCGGCAACGCGATCTACGGCAACCCGACCGGGCTGGCCGACGCGCAGCCGGACGGCAACCCGAAGGGGATCGCGCAGCTGCTGTTCGGCAAGTACGTGTTCGCCTTCGAGGTGACCTCGGCGCTGCTGATCACCGCGGCGCTCGGCGCGATGATGCTGGCGCACCGCGAGCGGCTGACCAAGAAGCGCACCCAGCGCGACCACGCCGAGGACCGGATCCGCAAGTACGCCGAGTCTGGCGTGCACCCGGGTCCGCTGCCGACGCCCGGCGTACTGGCCCGGCACAACGCCGTCGACACGCCGGCGCTGCTGCCGGACGGGTCGATCGCACCGACCTCGGTTTCGCGGGTGCTGCAGGCCCGTGGCACCGTGTTCCCCGAGTCCGAGGAGCGCGACGAGGTCCAGAAGGTCCGCGAGATCAGCGAGGGCGACCCGGGTGACCGGGTCCCGTCCGAGCCCGAGAGCACGGATCTCTCCGGATACGGCGAAGGAGACAAGCTGTGACCACCGAGCCGTACATCGTGCTTGCGGCGATCCTGTTCAGCATCGGCGCGCTCGGCGTGCTGGTGCGCCGTAACGCCATCGTCGTCTTCATGTGTATCGAGCTGATGCTGAACGCCTGCAACCTGGCGTTCGTCAGCTTCGCCCGCCAGCACGGCAACCTCGACGGCCAGATCGCCGCCTTCTTCGTGATGGTGGTGGCCGCGGCCGAGGTGGTCATCGGGCTGGCGATCATCATGGCCATCTTCCGCACCCGTCGCTCGGCCTCGGTCGACGACGCCAACCTGCTCAAGTACTGAGGTAATCACCGATGAGTCATGAGCTGATGTGGCTGCTGGTCGCGGTCCCGGCCGTGTCCGCGGCGATCCTGCTGCTCGGTGGCAAGGCCACCAACGCGTGGGGTCACCTGCTGGGGACGCTGGCGCCGCTGATCTCCTTCGCCTTCGGCGTCGTGCTGTTCTTCCAGATGCAGGGCCTGGGATCCGAGGAGCGGTCCGAGACGGTCCGGCTGTTCGAGTGGTTCTCGGTCGGCGGCATCACGGTGGACTTCTCGCTGCTGATCGACCCGCTGTCGATCCTGTTCGTGCTGCTGATCACCGGGGTTGGTTCGCTGATCCACATCTACTCGATCGGCTACATGGAGCACGACCCGCGGCGGCGCCGGTTCTTCGGGTACCTGAACCTGTTCATCGCGGCGATGCTGCTGCTGGTGCTCGCGGCCGACTACCTGCTGGTGTTCGTCGGCTGGGAGGGTGTCGGCCTGGCGTCGTACCTGCTGATCGGGTTCTGGCAGCACAAGGACTCGGCCGCGGTCGCCGCGAAGAAGGCGTTCGTGGCGAACCGGGTCGGTGACATCGGCCTCTCGCTCGCGGTGATGAGCATGTGGGCGCTGTTCGGCTCGTCCGCCTTCGTGACCGTCGACGCGGGCGCCGAGGGTCTGTCGAGCACCTGGGCCACGCTGCTCGGCCTGATGCTGCTGCTGGCGGCCTGTGGCAAGTCCGCGCAGGTTCCGCTGCAGTCCTGGCTGCTGGACGCGATGGAGGGCCCGACCCCGGTGTCGGCGCTGATCCACGCGGCGACCATGGTCACCGCCGGCGTCTACCTGGTGGTCCGCTCGAGCGCGATCTACGAGCACACCGAGGCCGCGTCAACCGCGGTCGTCATCGTCGGTACGGTGACCGCGCTGACCGGTGCGATCATCGGTTGCGCCAAGGACGACATCAAGAAGGCGCTGGCCGGTTCGACGATGAGCCAGATCGGCTACATGATGATCGCCGCCGGCCTCGGTCCGGTCGGTTACGCCTTCGCGATCTTCCACCTGCTCACGCACGGCTTCTTCAAGGCCAACATGTTCCTCGGCGCCGGCTCGGTGATGCACGGCATGAACGACGACGTGAACATGCGGCACTACGGGGCGCTGCGGAAGTACATGAAGGTCACCTACGTGACGTTCGCCTTCGGCTACCTGGCGATCCTCGGCATCCCGCCGTTCTCCGGCTTCTTCAGCAAGGACCACATCATCGAGGTCGCCTTCGCGGAGAACACCGTGGTCGGTGTGTGTGCGCTGCTCGGCGCCGGCATCACCGCGTTCTACATGACCCGGCTGATGATGATGACGTTCTTCGGCGAGAAGCGCTGGGAGAAGGACGTGCACCCGCACGAGTCGCCCAGCGTGATGACCGGTCCGCTGATCATCCTGGCGATCCTGTCGCTGGTCGGCGGTGCGCTCTACTTCGTCAACGACTGGATCGTCACCTGGCTGGAGCCGGTGACCGGATTCGAGGAAGCCCACCCGCCGATCAGCGCGCTGGCGATGACGGTGATCATCCTCGCGGTCGTGGTCGTCGGCGCTGCCATCGGCGTGCTGCTGTTCCGCCGCGACATCCCGCGGGAGGCGCCGGTCAAGGTCTCCCCGGCCACCACCTTCGCCCGTCGTGACCTGTACGGCGACGCGCTGAACGAGGCGGTCCTGATGCGTCCGGGCCAGTACCTCACCCGGACGCTGGTCTGGCTGGACAACCGCGGTGTGGACGGCCTGGTCAACGGGCTGGCCGCGTTGTTCGGCGGGCTGTCCGGCCGGCTCCGCCGGTTCCAGACGGGCTTCGTCCGTTCCTACGCACTCAGCATGGTCTTCGGCGCCGCATTCGTGGTCGTCGCCCTCCTCGCGGTGAGGTTGTCGTGAACATCGGTTGGCTGACCCTGTTACTGCTCCTGCCGTTCGTCGGGGCACTGGCGACGATGCTGGTGCCGGCGGCGAAGGCGCTGCTGGCCAAGCAGGTCGCGCTCGCGTTCTCGCTGGTCACGCTGGTGCTGACCGCGATCATCGCGATCGGCTACCAGCGCAACGGCGCCGCGGACTACGCCGAGACGCACACCTGGATCGAGCCGTTCGGCGCGCACTTCGCGCTCGGCCTCGACGGTGTCGGCATCGTCCTGGTGGTGCTGACCGCGCTGCTCACCCCCATCGTGATCATCGCGTCCTGGAACGACGCGCAGGACGGCCGCTGGTCGGAGAAGTCCTTCTTCGCCTGGATCCTCGGCCTGGAGGCGCTCTCGCTGGGCGTGTTCGCCGCCACCGACGTGTTCCTGTTCTACGTGCTGTTCGAGGCCACGCTGATCCCGATGTACTTCCTGATCGGCGGCTTCGGCGGGGCGCAGCGTTCGTACGCCGCGGTGAAGTTCCTGCTGTACTCGCTGCTCGGCGGTCTGCTGATGCTGGCCTCGGTGGTCGGGCTCTACGTGCTCTCGGCCCGCGCCGGCGACCCGTCGTACCTGCTCACCGACCTGATGAAGCTCGACATCAGCCAGAACACCGAGCGGTGGCTGTTCCTCGGCTTCTTCTTCGCGTTCGCGGTGAAGGCGCCGATGGTGCCGTTCCACACCTGGCTGCCGGACGCCGCCGCCGAGGCGACGCCGGGCACGTCGGTGCTGCTGGTCGGCATCCTGGACAAGATCGGCACCTTCGGGATGATCCGGTTCTGCCTGAGCCTGTTCCCGAACGCGTCCGAGTGGGCCACGCCGGTGGTGCTGGTGCTGGCGCTGATCTCGGTCCTGTACGGCGCCCTGGTGGCGATCGGCCAGACCGACATCAAGCGGCTGATCGCCTACACCTCGATCTCGCACTTCGGCTTCATCGTGATGGGCATCTTCGCGCTGACCTCGCAGGGCCTGACCGGGTCGACGCTCTACATGTTCAACCACGGCCTGTCCACGGCGGCGCTGTTCCTGGTCGCCGGGTACCTGATCTCGCGGCGCGGCTCGGCCCGGATCGCCGACTACGGCGGTGTCGAGAAGGTGGCCCCGGTGCTGGCCGGCACCTTCCTGTTCGCCGGCCTGTCCAGCCTGGCGCTCCCCGGCCTGTCGCCGTTCATCTCCGAGTTCATGGTGCTGGCCGGGACGTTCAGCCGGCACCGGGCGCTCGCGGTGATCGCGGTGCTCGGTATCGTGCTGGCCGCGCTCTACATCCTGATCATGTACCAACGCCTGATGACCGGGCCGGTCCGCGACGGGATCGAGAAGCTCAAGGACCTGAACGTGCGCGAGGTGGTCGCGATCGCGCCGCTCGCCGTACTGATCATCGGCCTGGGGATCTTCCCGAAGCCGGTGGTGGACATCATCAAGCCGGCGGTGGAGTCGACGATGCAGCACGTCGGCGTCACTGACCCGGCTCCGGAGATCCCCGTGACGGAGGGACAGAAGTGATCGCGCACGTGCTGCCGCTGGCGGACTTCACCGCGCCGAAGATCGAGTACGGCGAACTGATGCCACTGCTCGTCGTGTTCGGCGCAGCCTGCGCCGGTGTGGTCGCCGAGGCGTTCCTGCCCCGGCCGCTGCGGCACCTGGTCCAGCTGGCGATCACCGTCGTGGCGATCGTCGTGGCCGGGGTGCTGACCGCGATCCTGATGGCCGACAACACCGAACTGATCGCGGCGCAGGGTGAGATCTCGGTCGACGGCCCGGCGTTGTTCACCTGGGTCGTCCTGCTGGCGCTGACGCTGATCAGCGTGCTGCTGTTCGCCGAGCGGTCGGTCGACGGCGGACTGTCCGCGTTCGCCGGCCAGGCGGCCGCCGTACCGGGGTCCGAGGCCGAGCGTGAGGGTACGGCGGCCAGGGTCGAGCACACCGAGGTCTTCCCGCTGACGCTGTTCGCGGTCGGCGGCATGATGCTGTTCGCCGCGGCCAACGACCTGCTGCTGATGTTCGTCGCGCTCGAGGTGTTCTCGCTGCCGCTGTACCTGCTCTGCGGGCTGGCCCGGCGGCGCCGGCTGATCTCGCAGGAAGCGGCGATGAAGTACTTCCTGCTCGGCGCGTTCGCGTCGGCGTTCCTGCTGTTCGGGATCGCGCTGCTCTACGGGTACGCCGGGACGATGTCGCTCGGCGGGATCTCGGACGCGCTGGCGGCGCAGACCGGTGGCGACGCGATCCTGCTCGCCGGAACCGGCTTGCTCGGTGTCGGCCTGCTGTTCAAGGTCGGCGCTGTGCCGTTCCACTCCTGGACCCCGGACGTCTACCAGGGCGCGCCGACACCGGTCACCGGGTTCATGGCGGCCTGCACCAAGATCGCCGCGTTCATCGGGCTGATGCGGGTCTTCTACGTCGCCCTCGGCGGTACCCGCTGGGACTGGGCGCCGATGATGTGGATCGTCGCGATCCTGACCATGGTGGTCGGCTCGATCGTCGCGATCACCCAGACCGACGTGAAGCGGATGCTGGCCTACTCGTCGATCGCGCACGCAGGCTTCCTGCTGACCGCGTTCATCGGTCTGGCGCAGGCTGGGAACGGCGTCACCAGCGGGATCACCTCGACCCAGGCGGTGCTGTTCTACCTCGTCACCTACGGCTTCCCGACGGTCGGCGCGTTCGCCGTCGTCACGCTGGTGCGGGACGCCGGCGGTGAGGCGACGCACCTGTCCCGGTGGGCCGGGCTGGGCAAGAAGTCGCCGCTGCTGGCCGGCATCTTCGCGTTCTTCCTGCTGTCCTTCGCCGGGATCCCGCTGACCGCGGGCTTCACCGGGAAGTGGGCCGTGTTCAGCGCGGCCTGGGCCGGTGACGCGTGGCCGCTGGTGGTGGTCGCCGTACTGTGCAGCCTGGTCGCCGCGTTCTTCTACGTCCGGGTGATCGTGCTGATGTTCTTCTCCGACCTCCCGGCGGACGCGCCGGACGTGGCCCTGCCCGGGTGGCAGACCACGACCGCCGTCGCCCTCGGTCTCGCCGCCACGGTGGTTCTCGGCCTGGTCCCCGGACCGGTGCTCGAGCTGGCGGCCCGCGCGGGTGAGTTCATCCGTTGAGTCCGAAACCGCTGCCGGCCGAGAGCCTGGGCTTCGCGTTCGCCGACGAGGCGCTCGAAGCCCGGGTTCGTGCCGGGCTGGAGTCGGTCGAGCAGGCGCTGCGCGACTCGACCCAGTCCGAGGCGCCGTTCGTCACCGCGGCCGCGCAGCACGTCATGGTTGCCGGCGGCAAGCGGTTCCGGCCGCTGCTGGTGCTGCTGGCAGCCGAGTTCGGGCCGGAGCCGGCCGCTGACGACGTGGTGAAGGCGGCCGTCGTGGTCGAGCTGACCCACGTCGCGACGTTGCACCACGACGACGTGATGGACGAGGCGGCGCTGCGGCGTGGCTCGTCCACCGCGAACGCGGCCTGGGACAACTCGGTCGCGATCCTGTCCGGCGACTGGCTGTTCGCCCGGGCCTCCGACCTGGTCGCCGACCTCGGCCCGGAGGCGGTCCGGATCCAGGCCCGCACCTTCGGCCGGCTGGTAGAGGGCCAGATCCGGGAGACCCTCGGCGTCGCCGAGGGTCAGGACCCGCTGGCGCACTATCTGTCCGTCGTCGCCGACAAGACCGGCTCGCTGATCGCCACCTCCGCCCTCTTCGGCGCCCGGAACGCCGGTGCGCCCGACGAGGTCCAGGAGGCGCTGCGGGCCTTCGGCGAGGAGATCGGCGTCGCGTTCCAGCTGGCCGACGACATCCTCGACATCGCCTCGGAGTCCGGCCAGTCCGGCAAGACTCCCGGCACCGACCTGCGCGAGGGTGTGCCGACCCTGCCGGTGCTGATCTTCCGCGCCCAGGCCGACCCGTCCAACCCGACGGACGCCCGCCTGCTCGAGCTCCTCGACTCGGACCTGACCGACGACGCCCGCCTGGCCGAGACCCTCGAGCTGCTCCGCGCCCATCCGGCGTTCCGGCAGGCCGAGGACGACGTACGCCGCCGCGCGACCGACGCCCGCAAACTCCTCTCCCCGCTGCCCGAAGGCGCCGCCCGCGACGCCCTCGACTCCCTCTGCGACCTGGTAGTCACCCGCTCCGTCTGACCGACATGCGAACCGCCGGTCGGGGAACCCGCCCGCGGCTAGGGTCTGGTGGGTGAGCGAGCGCACCCTGGCCGGTGGCCGGTACCTGTTGAGTGATCGGCCGCTGGGCGTCGGTGGGATGGGGACGGTGTGGAAGGCGTTCGATCGCGTTCTGCAGCGTGAGGTCGCGGTCAAGGAGCTGCGGATTCCGGAGGGGTTGAACCCGGAGGAGCGCGAGAAGTTGCGGGCCCGGGCGCTGCGGGAGGCACGGGCCGCGGCGGGGCTGGACCATCCGGGGATCGTCACGATTCACGACGTGATCGACGAAGGTGGGCGGCCGTGGATCGTGATGCGGCTGCTGCCCGGGCAGTCGCTTGATCAGGGGGTGCGGGCCAACGGGCCTCTGAGCCCGCGGGGTGCGGCCGAGCTCGGGGTGCGGCTGGTCGAGGCGCTCGCCGCGGCGCATGCCAAGGGCGTGCTGCACCGGGACGTGAAGCCGCAGAACGTGATGCTGGGCGGCGACGGGCGCTGGATGCTGACCGACTTCGGCATCGCCTCGGTCGCAGGCGCCACGCGCACCCTGACCGGAACCGGGATCGTGACCGGCACGCTTGGGTACATCGCACCGGAGCGGTTGTCCGGCGGCGAGCCCGGCCCTGCGGCGGATCTGTGGGCGGTGGGTTCGACGCTGTACTTCGCCGTCGAAGGACAGCACGCGTACGACTACGACGACCTGCCCGCGATGATTGCCGCCGTACTGACCCGCGATCCCAACCCGCCGAAGCACGCCGGACCGCTCGCGCCGGTCATCGCCGGCCTGATGGAACGCGACCCGGCCAAGCGACTGGACACCGAGACGGCACGGAAACAACTACTCGCCATCGCCGGCGGCTACCCCACCTTCGAGAACCCGACTGCCCAGCTCCCCGACGCTGACAAACCCACCGAGAAGCACGCCCCCGGAGGCACCAGAGTGCTACCACCCGGCGGTGAGCCGGGGGCTGTTGTTGGTGGCGACCGTGTGGTGCGGGCGCTGACGTGGCTGCTGGGTGTGTTGAACGCCGCGATGGGGGCGCTACTGGCCCTGATCTTCTACGGTTTGTCGGACGGGATGCCGGTCTGGATTGCCGGCGCGCTGGCTGCGGCGATCGCGATCGGTGCAGGGATCGGAGCCTGGCTCGCGCCCGGCCTCGCGCGGCGGGTCGGTCTCCCCGCGGCATTGACCGGAAGCTCGGTGCTGATGGGCGAGTCGATCCTCGGCGCGGGCGCGTTGGCAGAGCCGGAACGGCCGATCGCCGCGGTCGTGCTGTCTGCGGTCGCCCTGGTGTCGTACACCGTCTGGCTTCGGCTGTCCCGGACTCTGCGACAGCGCATCGCGCCGACGGAGATGCTCAGCCGGGTGACCAAGATCTACCGAGCAACGGGCGTCGCCGGATTCCTGCTCGGCGCGGCCGCCGCGGTCGTCTACTTCTGGCTCGCCGAGACGCGGCACTTCGACGACAACTATGTCCTCAGGCTGCTCATCACGGCCGGCATCGTCGTGACCCTGGCCGCCCTGCTCGCGATCCCCGCCGTTCGATCCGCAGCGACCACCCCGGTGCGGCGGTCGACGCTCGCGGCCGCCGTCGTGGTCGCTCTCGTCATCCCGGTGGTCGTCGGCGTCCAGGCCACGGTGCGGTACCTCGACAGCCTGGACGACTTCACCGCCGTACCGGATGTCTGCGGGTCGTCCGTGCTGTCGGAGGACCGCGTCGCGGAGTTCGTCGCGGATCCTCCGGAGCCGGACAAGAACGCCTACGCTAACGAGATCTCCTGCCAGTGGCAGCGCCTCGACGACGAAGGTGAATACGGCAACGCCGCCGAGCTCTACATCAACGTCAAGAGGTACGACGACTCGAGCGCGGCCGCCGCCCGGCTGCAGGCCGAGCGCGACGACGCGGGTCGCGACGGCGACGCCGTCGACGAGGTGCAACTCGGCGACGACGCCGTTCGTACTACCGACGACGATGGCAGTGCCCCCGAGGACCTGGACGGCTACAGCTACCTGGTCCGCATCGACAACGTCGTAGTTCGAGCCGATGCCGATCAGGCGCAAGGGCTCGGACTCCCCGACTACGCCACCCTGGAAAAGCTGGCGACCGACCTAACCAGCGAGATCGAGAGCCGCCGGCCGAGCCGCTGAGAAATCCGGTGACGGCATCAATCCGGCACCAGCGCTATCAGGTCTGAGCTGACGGCCTGGGTTGGTGGCGCTGTGGCTCGTCGACCTGACGAGCTGGTGCCGAGCTCAGTGCCACGGTCCGACGGTTTCCGTGGGTGGACGGGGACGGGTGACTGGGCTTTCCCGCGCGCCCCAGATCGCCAGGCGGGCTACGCCTGGTGAGGTGACGGCGCCGAGGTCGGGCGCCCGGGTCGGGGATCGTGGCGCGGACGTGGCCGCGGAACTGATGTCATAGCGCGCCGGTTGGTAGTGGTCTCGGAGTACTTGTGCGGGAGTTGCCCAATCGGGACGGGACACGTGGACAACCTCGTCGACGATCTCGATGTGCCAGTGGCCGGAGTGCAGGTCGAGGTGGTGGCGCTTGCAGAGCAGGACGAGGTTGCCGACGGCCGTGTCACCTCCGTCGACCCAGTGAACGAGGTGGTGGGCTTCGCACTGGATGGGTGGTGCGCCACAGACGACGCAACCGCGATCACGGGCGTTCAACGCCAGTCGCATCGGACCGGTGACCAGACGCCTGGTGGTGCCGACATCGAGTGGTTGGGACTTCGAACCCAGCACCACCGGGATGACCTGGGCGTCACACGCGAGCCGACGGACAGTGGCCGCGGACAGCCCGTCGCCGAACACTGCGTCACCGATCGCACCGGCGGCCGCCGACCTGAGCGAGTCGTAGTCGATGGTGACGGTGAGGTGCGCTTTCGGTCCGTGCCCAGGGAAGTACCCACCGGCCGGATCGCCGCCCGTCGAGGTATCGCCGGTGCCGGGCCGGGGGCCGACTGTGCCGGCACCACTTCTCGGCATGCGGGCGGCTGTGGCGGGGGAGGTTGCCGCTTCGGCGTTGGTGGCTTCGCGGGTGATGGCGTCGGCGGCCTTCGCTTCGGTGGGTGCTGCGTTCAGGGCGTCGGCCGCGGTGGTTGTGGTGTGGTCAGCGCTGGTGCTGTCGGACGAGGTCGGCGTGCCGCCGCTGGTGTGGATGACGGCGGCCGCGGTGCTGAGGAGGTTGCTGAGGGCGTCGGCCTGGCGCTTGTCGCGGGAGCGCGGGTCCGGCTGGTCGTCGCAGGTCTTGCGAGGCTTGGCGCCCGCGTGGACGAGGGTGCGGAGGAGTTCCGCGTTCTCGTTGGCAAGGTAGCCACGGAATCGCACGCCCTTCTCGGCGGTGTGGAGGGTCAGTGACTCCCGGTGGTAGGCGCGCTGCTCGTCCGGTTCCGGGCCGTCGGTGTCGAGGACATTGCGCATCCGGTCGCCGGCGGCGCGGAGCTCCCTGGGGGTGAAGGTGCGGGCGAGCTTCACCAGTTGACGCGCGGCGGCCTGGACGTCCTCGACCGGGACAGAGGCCGAGACCTTCTCCAGGGCGGACACGATGGCCGCGGCCTGGGCCGGAGTCACCGGACGCTCGTGCCGCGGTCCCGGGCGATTGCTATCAGCAACCAACCCAGGGACCGTGGCCGTCTCGTCGGCAGCGGCCTCACCCGCGTCGACCTGGTCCTCGAAAGGGCGCGCCGGGTCTGCGAGGGCGTCGGCTACTGCGTCGTACTTGGGAAGGGTGGTCGCGAGTCGGAGGTCGTGGCGGGCCTGCGCGGAGTCGAGGCGATAGCGCGTCGACAGGAATCGGGCGGTGTCGCCGGCGCCGAGCTCCCTGGCGTACCCAGAGGCGTCGAGGTCGGCGATGAGCTGCAGGTAGTAGGTCTCCAGACGGTGGAGCTCGGCGACGGTCGCGTCGAGGCGCGACAGCTTCTCGCTGTCGGTCATCGACCAGGCGGGCTGTTCGCCGAGGATCTCCATGCCGACCACCCTAGACACATCGGCCGACACTTCTCAAAGCCAGAACTCCCTTATTTTGAAGGGATTCTTGTCCACAGGACATATCCCCAAGTTGTCCACAGAACTCAAGTCGCGTGCGCCGGCGGCCTGCTCGCTGGTAGCCGCTAGCGGTTCTGCCAGGTGGGGCTTTCGACGTAGTGGTTGTCGTAGAGGTTGCTGGTTTTGGCGAGCTCGGTTGGTGCGGTTTCACCGCGGTAGACCGACTCCAGCAGGCGGTAGTAGTCGAAGCGTGGCTTGGCGTGGGTGAGGACGAAGAGGACCTCGGCGTCCTCGGAGCCGGCTGCTTCGAAGGCGTGCGGTGTGTCCGGCGGTACGACGAGGAAGTCGCCCTGGGCCAGCGTGATCACGTCCTCGCCGGTGAGCACCCGGAGCGAGCCGGTCAGCACGAAGAACAGCTCGGCGGCCTCCTTGTGCAGGTGCGGGGGAGCACCTTCCTTGCCGGGCTTGAAGATCGACCGGTGGCTGGTCAGGTGCCCGTTCGTGTCGGGTACGTCGGCGAAGAGCGTGACACCGCTGGCGGACAGGACCTCGGCCTCGGCGGCGCGGATCAGGACAGGCTTCATGATGGTCTCCTACGAGTTAGTTGCTGACGGCATCGACGAGCGCCGGTGCCGGGTTCTTGCGGGCGGTGCGGGCGAGGAAGGCGGTCAGGACGACGCCGGCGGCGGCGATCAGTACGGCGACGCGCAGGCCGTGGGTGGTCGCCGTACGCAGGGCGTCGCCGCTGAGGCCGTCGACACCCCGATTGGCGATGGCCACGAGGACGGCGAGCCCGACCGCGTTGCCGACCTGTTGGCCGGTCGACGCGATCCCGGACCCGATGCCCTGGTACTCGGCGGCCACGCCCGTGGACGCGGCGGCGTACATCGTGGTGAACGCGCTGCCCTGGCCGAGCCCGAGGATCAACAGTGCCGGCACAAGGACGCCGTACGACGCCGTGGTGGAGATGACCAGGCCGAGGAGCGCGGTGCCGGTGCCGGCGACTGCGAGGCTGACGGCGAGCGTGCGGTGCAGGCCGAACCGGGTCGCCAGCCGCCCACCCAGGTTCGCGCCGATGAAGATCGCGACGGTGGGGACGAGGTACGCGAGGCCGGTCTCGAGCGCGCTGTAGCCGTGGATGTCCTGGAAGTAGACGGTCTCGAAGTACAGCAGCGGCCCGAGCGTCGCGGCGAACATCGTGATCACCAGGACGCCGGTGCGCAGGTTCCGCACCTTCAGCAATCCCAACGGCAGCAGGGGATCCGGCGACCGCAGTTCGATCACGACGAACGCCGTCAGCAGTACGGCGCCGACCGCAGCGGCGACCAGGCTGACGACGTCCCACCCCGTGGCCGGACCCTGAACCAGGGCGAACACGACTGCCGTGATCCCCGCCGTCGCCGTCACCGCACCCGGTACGTCGAACCTGCGGCCACTTCTCGCGGCAGCGTCAGCCGAAAGCAGGACGAACGCAGCGACCACTCCGAGACCGGCCAGCGGCACGTTCACGAAGAACACGGCCGGCCACCCGAAGGACTGCGTCAGCACACCGCCCAGCAGCGAGCCGAGCGCCATCCCGCTGCCCCCGGCCGCGCCCCAGATGGAGAAGGCCCGGTTGCGTTCCCGGCCCTCCTCGAAGAGCGTCCCGATCAGCGACAGTACGGCGGGAGCGAGGATCGCACCGCCGAAGCCTTGGACCGCGCGGGCCGTGACCAGCAGCCCGGGGTCCGTGGCGAACCCGCCGGCCAGCGACGAGACGCCGTACAGGAAGAGGCCGAGGATGAACATCCGGCGGCGGCCGAGCAGGTCGGACATCCGGCCGCCGAGCAGCAGGAAGCCGCCGAACGCGACCGCGTACCCGCTGACCACCCACTGCAGGTTGTGCGCGGCGAAGCCGAGCTCCCGGCCGATGTCCGGGACGGCGACGAACACGATGGTGTAGTCGATCGCGATGATCAGCTGCGCGAACGCGAGCAGAGCCAGCACAAAGGCCTTATTTTGGATATCAGACATCCAGAATCAACTCCGGCGGAAACGGTTGACGGCAAGGAAGGTTCAGGACTTGAGGTTGGCGAAGCGGGAGCGGGCGTTGCCGGGAGCCTCGGGGGACTGGCTCACCACCCGGTCGGCGATGTCCGCGATGCTCTGGCCGGCCAGCTCGCGGCGGTAGGCCAATTCGGCCGACCGCATCGCCTGCGAGACCAGGCAGACCTTCGTGTAGTCGGCCTTCGGGTCTGCGCCCGGACCGGCTTTCAGGATCTGCATGCACCGGAAGGCTTCGTCCGGCCCGTCGATGGCCACGACGATGTCGAGCAGCGAGATGTTGCGCGGGTCGCGGGCGAGCTGGAAGCCGCCCTTCGGCCCGGAGATCGAGGTGAGGATGCCGGCCCGGGTGAGCGCCTGGAGCTGCTTGTTCAGGTACGCCGTGGGAAGGTCGTAGAAGGCGGCGAGGTGCTTGGCGGTGACCGGCCGGCCGGGCAGCCAGCTGAGGTTCACGCAGCTGTGCATCGCCCATTCGACGCCCTCGTTCATCTTCATATCCTGGATACTAAATGTCCTGAATAGATGGAGTCAAGAGGCCCGGCGCCAGGACGCCGGGCCTCCTGGGCGTAGCTCAGCTACCCACGCGGCCGCCGTCGCGACGCCAGACGCAGGCGATCGCCGGGCGCGGGTAGTCGTGCGTGTGCGGCCAGGTCGAGGTCGGCTTCTCGAAGGTCGCGCCGTCGGTCTCGCCCGGGTGCTGGACGGCGACGAACGCGGTCTTGTCGTCCTCCGACACCAGCGGGCCGCAGGCCTCGGAAGCGAACGGCACGGACAGGAACTGCTTGACCTGGCCGCGGTTCGGGCCGGCCACCGGGACGGTGAAGATACCGTCGTTGGAGCCGAGCACGTTGCCGTCGGTGGAGATCCACAGGTTGCCGGAGCCATCGAAGGTGACGTTGTCCGGGCAGGAGATCGGGCTGACCTTGGACTTGTCGAAGCCGCCGAAGTAAGTCTCCTGCGCGGCCGGGTCGCCGCAGACCAGGAACAGGGTCCAGAAGAAGCCGGTCTTGGCCGCGTCGTCGGCCTCCTCGGTCATCTCCAGGATGTACCCGTTCCGGTTGCCGGACTGCTCCACCAGCGGAGCGCCGAGGCTCGGGCGGGTGTGCGACTTCGCCAGCGGGTTGGCCTCGTCGACCGGGAAGGTGCCGCCGCGGTTGGAGTTGTTCGTCAGCGCGGCGTAGATCCGGCCGTTCTTCGGGTTGCGCTCGATGTCCTCGGGCCGGTCCATCCGGGTGGCGCCGACCTTGTCGGCCGCGGTCCGGACGTCGATCAGCACGTCGGCCACGCTCATGCCGTCGATGAACGACTTCTTGTCCGTGGTCAGCGGGATCCACTGGCCGGTGCCGTCGTACACGCCGTCCGCGGCGCCGTCACCGGTGAACTTGGCGACGTACAGGGTGCCCTCGTCGAGCAGGCCGAAGTTCTTCTTCCGGTCGTTCTCGTCGTACTTGCCGGTCGAGACGAACTTGTAGATGTACTCGCCGCGCTCGTCGTCGCCGAGGTACGCCGCGATCCGCCCGTCGGCGGTGATCGTGATGGTCGCGCCCTCGTGCTTCATCCGGCCGAGCATGGTGCGCTTCTTCGGGGTCGACTTCGGGTCGTACGGGTCGACCTCGACGATCCAGCCGGCCCGGAAGACCTCGGTCGGCGTCTTGGTCAGGTCCCACCGCGGGTCGACAGTGCTCCACTCGCGGGCGGTCTTGGTCACCGTGGTCGGGACGCCGTACCGCTTGTAGCTGTCGACGTACTGCGCCGGGATCGCGCCGGTCACGTCGTAGTAGCCGTTGAAGTTCTCCTCGCCGGACAAGATGGTGCCCCACGGGGTGACGCCGCCGGCGCAGTTGCCGAAGGTGCCGTAGGCAACCTTCCCGACGCGCGGGTCGGCGGCGGCCGGGCCGGTGACCTCGAACTTGGAGTTCGCGGTGATCCGGCGGTTGTACTTCGAGCCCTGCTTGTCCAGGCGCCACTCGCCGCTGCGGCCGACCCGCTCGATCTGGACCACGGCCATGCCGTGCGCGGCCAGGCCGATCTTCGCGATCGTCTTCTGGTCGTACTTGCCGGTCGGGAACATCAGGTTCTCGTCGGTGTACTCGTGGTTGCACACGAGCAGCGCCTTCCGCTCGTCGCGGAGCGGCACGATCATCGTGTAGTCGTTGTTGTAGCCGAACTGCTTGGCCTGCGCCTCGGGGGTCTGCTTGTAGACGTCGAACTTCGGCGCACCGGCCTCGACCGGGTCGCCCCAGCCGATGATCACGGACTGCTCGTAGCCGCGCGGGATGACGATGTCGTCCTTGCGGTTCGGCGGTACGACGTCGTGCGTCAGCGCACCGGGCTTGCCGAAGCCGGGGAACGCGCCGTTGCCCGAGTCGCCGAAGCCGGCGCCGGCCGACTGGTCGGCGGCCGCGGGGGTCAGGTTGGCGGCGAGTGTCCCTACACCGGCGGCCGCGACTCCGGCGGCGCCGACCTTGAGGACGTTGCGGCGGGAGAACGCCGACCGCATCACGCTCTGGATGTGCTCGTTGCCGGAGGTGTTCGGCTCCGGGTGGTCACACTGGTTGGCGCACTTGAGCTCGCAGGTGCGGAAGCTTCGGGACCCGTGGCGGGTGCCGATCTGGCTGATCAGCGGCAGGAACTTGGTCACGCCCGGGACCCTAGGGAGGTCAGGCGGTGACTGAGTGAAGGTCAGGTGAACGTCGCAAGGCTTAGGTTGCCCTAAGTAGCAAGGAGAAGCCGAACAGTCACACTGCGGAAGCAGTCAGCGCGGTCCGCTCCAGCGACTGGATCCGGCGCCGGTGCATCATGCTGTCCCAGGTGAACAGCGCCAGCGCGAACCAGACCAGCCCGAACCCGGCCCAGCGCATCGGCGACATCGCCTCGTGGTACAGCAGCACCGCGAGCGCGAACTGCATGCTCGGCGTGATGTAGTTCAGCAGCCCGAGCGTCGTCATCGACACCCGGGTCGAGGCCGCGCCGAACAGCATCAGCGGGATCGACGTGATCGGCCCCGCCAGCATCACCACGATCAGGTACCAGGCGCCGTGGTCCGCGACCGTCGACTGGCCCTGCAGCCCCAGTACGACAATCGCCCCCAGCGCGACCGGTGCGACGGTCGCGGTCTCGATCGCCATCCCCTCGATCGCCCCGGCGCCGGCCTTCTTCTTCGCCAGCCCGTACAGGCCGAACGAGAACGTCAGGATGATCGCCACCCACGGCGGCCGCCCGTTCTCGATGGTCAGCCCGACGACCGCGAGGAAGGCGATCGTGAGCGCGGTCCACTGCCACCCGCGCAGCTTCTCCTGCAGCACCAGGACGCCGAGCAGCACGGTGAACAGCGGAGTGATGAAGTAGCCGAGGGACGTCTCCACGATCCGGTCGTTGTGCACACCCCAGATGTAGGTGCCCCAGTTGACCGAGATCAGCACCGCCGCCCCGATCAGCGGCCACCGCCGCCGCGGCTCCCGCAGCAACGCCTTCACCTGGCCGAACTTCCGCAGTACGACGACCAGCAGCGCGATGGTCACCATCGACCAGAGCACGCGGTGGGAGAGCACCTCGATCGCGCCGGAGTTGCCCAGGAGCTTCCAGTACAGCGGGAACAGGCCCCAGACCAGATAGGCGGTGAGGCCGTAGACGAACCCTCTCCGCTGCTCTGGCACGTGCTACACCCTATGCCTGCAGTCAGTGGCATCCAAACGGTTTGCTCATGACGTGAGACGGGGTGGCCGTGATCGGCCGCCGTCGCTGCGGACCGGCTGGCGTGATGGGGTTGGATAGAGAGGTGAACACGAGGAGGCACGCGTGGGTGTGAGGACCGGTCTGGTCTCGGTGACGTTCCGCCAGTTGCCGGCCGACGAGGTGGTGGAGGTCGCAGCCGGCGCCGGGCTGGCGGCCATCGAGTGGGGTGGCGACGTGCACGTGCCGCTCGGGAACCTGGTGACCGCCAAGCGGGTGAAGGCGCTGTGTGACGACCGTGGGCTCGCGATCGCGGCGTACGGGTCCTACCTGCGGGCCGGCAGCGTCGACCGCGAGGAGATGCGGTCCGCCGTCGCCACCGCCGAGGCGCTCGGCGCACCCCGGATCCGGGTCTGGGCCGGCAACGTCGGTACGGCGGACGCGGGGGTCGGCGACCGGATGGCGGTGACCCGCGGCCTGGCCGAGCTCGCGGACATGGCGGCCGGCTCCGGGATCGACATCGCGATGGAGTTCCACCGCAACACGCTGACCGACGAGGTCGACTCGACCATCACGCTGCTGCTCGACGTCGGCGCGCCGAACCTCAAGACCTACTGGCAGCCGCCGGTCGACCTGTCCGACGCCGCGTGCCTCGAGCAGCTCGAAGCACTCATGCCGTGGCTGACCACCGTGCACGTCTTCTCCTGGTGGCCGTCCAACAACCGCCTCCCGCTGTCCGGCCGCGAGTCCCTCTGGCGCCCGGTCCTCCACCGCCTCGCCGCCGAGGACCGCGAGATCAACGCCCTCCTGGAATTCGTCGCCGACGATTCCCCCGACCGATTGGCCAAAGACGCGGCAGACCTGCACTCCTGGATCTGAAAGGAAAGAAAGGGGTGTGCTCGACCGGCTGGTCACCACATTTGGTTGCCTGGGGTTTGTCAGAAAGTTTCGCTGAGGGGTGGTCAAGGGGTGGATTGTGCCGTAATGCTGGGCGCGACAGGTTCCTTCACCGCCCCGGAGGTGTCCGATGTCCCGACTCTTCAGCAAACCCCTGCCGCGGATCGCGGCGATCCTGATGTTGTTCGCGGCGATGCTGGCCGCGACGGTGACCACGCAGATGGTGACCGCCACCAAGGCCCATGCGGACGGTTGTTACACGTGGGGTCGCACGTTGTCGCAGGGGATGAGTGGCGAGGACGTGCGGCAGCTGCAGATCCGCGTGGCCGGCTGGCCCGGGTACGGCGGTCATCTGGCGACGGACGGTGCTTTCGGGCCGGCCACGAAGGCGGCGGTGCAGCGGTTCCAGTCGGCGTACGGGCTCGGTGCGGACGGGATCGCCGGGTCGGCCACGTTCAGCAAGATCTACTCGTTGCAGGACGACGACTGCACGCCGATCCACTTCACGTACTCCGAGCTGGACGACGGCTGCGGCGGATCCGGGTTCGACGGCGGGCCGCTGAGCGAGGCGGCGACCAAGGCCAACGCGCTTCAGACCATGTGGCAGCTCGAGGCGATGCGGCACGCGCTCGGCGACGCGCCGCTGAACGTCAGTAGCGGGTTCCGCAGCATCGCGTGCAACAACGCGGTCGGTGGCGCGAGCAACAGCCAGCACCTGTACGGCCGGTCGGCCGACCTGGTCGGCTCGCACTCGCTGTGCACGCTGGCCAAGCAGGCCCGCTACCACGGTTTCGGCGGCATCTTCGGCCCGGGCTACCCGGGTCACAACGACCACACGCACGTCGACATCCGCACGTCGAATGTCTGGGACGCGCCTAACTGCGGAGTTTGAGCAGATCCAGGAGTGAAACGCCGGCGGCCCGGTCCAGGTGGTGGGCAGTCAGCCCCACCTGCCGGGCCGCCAGCACATCCAGCTCGAGGTTGTCGCCGATCATCACCGTGTCGGCGGGCTCGACGCCCAGCGCCTGGCAGGTCTGGAGGTAGGCCTGCGGATCGGGCTTACTGACCCCGAGGCTCTCCGACGTGCAGACGACGTCGATCAGGTCGGCCAGCCCGATCGCGGTCAGCTTCGCGTTCTGCTGTTTCGTGGACCCGTTCGTCAGGATCCCGATGCGCATTCCGTTGCTGCGGGCAACCTCCAGTGCCGGCCTGGCGTCCGGGTAGGCGGCCCAGCTTGCCTGGTAGTGACGTAGGTATCCGGTGTAGATCAGGTCCAGCTCGTCGTCGAGCGCCGGGACCGGATGCCCGACCAACGGCAGGAAGTCGCGCAACCGCCCGCGGCGCTGACCCTGATGGGTGACCGTCCCGCTCAGCCACTGGCTGAAGTTGCGTTCCTCGACGACGAACCACTGCGCGACCAACTCGTCCGACGGAGTCCCGCCGAGCTCGGGCACCCAGCTGTTGATCGCCGCCGTGGACGACGCCGTGTGGTCGAAGAGTGTGTTGTCGAGGTCGAAGACGACCGCCTTCATGCCCGGACCAGGGAGTCGCGGTTGAGCTCGCGATGATTCGCGTACCCGGACAACGCCAAGGTGAGGTCGAGCTCGGCCAGGAAGCACCGCAGGACGTGCTCCACACCCGCCTGCCCGGCCAGCGCGAGCCCGTACAGCAGCGGTCGCCCGAGCAGCACCGCCTTCGCGCCGAGGGCGAGCGCCTTCGCTGCGTCCGCGCCAGTTCGGACACCGGAATCGAACAGCACGGTCAGTTGCTCGCCCACCGCTTCGGCGATCGCCGGCAGCGCGTCGAGTGAAGCAATCGCGCCGTCGACCTGGCGGCCGCCGTGGTTCGACACCACGATGCCGTCGACACCGTTCTCGGCCGCGAGCTTCGCGTCGTCGACCGCGGTGATGCCCTTGAGCACGATCGGGCCGTCCCAGTTGTCGCGCAGGAACGACAGTTCGTCCCAGCTCAGCCCGACGTTCGGGAACATCTGGGCCCAGTGCATGACCGCCGCGGCCGGGTCCTCGGCGACCGGCTTCACCAGCTTGGCCTGGAAGGCAGGGTCGCTGAAGTAGTTCGCCAGCCCCTCACCCTTGAGGAACGGCAGGAATCCGCGGTCCAGGTCGGCCGGGCGCCAGCCGAGGGTCCCGGTGTCCAGGGTGACGACCAGTACGGCGTACCCGCTGGCTTTCGCGCGCTCCAGGAAGCTCAGGCAGACGTCGCGATCGGTCGGCCAGTAGAGCTGGTACCACTTGCTGCTCGCCTCGATCTGCTCGAACGCGTGACTCGCCTGCGTCGAGTGCGTGTAGGTGAGCCCGAGCGCGTCGGCCGCCCGCGCGGTCGCCAGCTCACCGTCCGGGTGGGCCAGCGTCTGTACGCCGATCGGCGCGACCAGCACCGGCGCCGGCATCGCGGTACCGAGGATGGTGCAGGACAGGTCGCGCTCGGTGCTGCCGCGGAGCATCCGCGGCACCAGCCGCCAGCGCTCGAACGCGGCCTGGTTCGCCCGCGCGGTCGCGCCGCTGCCCGCGCTCGGCACGATGTACCCCATCGCCTCGGCGGACAGCTTCCCCGCGGCCTGGGACTCCAGCCGGGCCAGGTCCGTGGTGATCTCCGGCGTGATGCCTTGCAGCATGCCCTGCAGGTAGATGCCCAGCTGATGGTCTCCGAAGTTGCCCATGCCGGATCCTTGCATGGCCGGGCGGTCCGCACCACATGCGACAATCACGTGTGAACAGCTTGGTGACTCCTGACAGTCGTACGACGACGCGGCACGTCGGGCCGGCGTTGTTCGCGCTGGCGACCGGCGGGTTCGCGATCGGGACCACCGAGTTCGTCACGATGGGGCTGCTGCCGCAGATCGCCGACGGGATGAACATCTCGATCCCGACGGCCGGGCACGTCATCTCGGCGTACGCGCTCGGGGTCGTGGTCGGCGCGCCGGTGATCGCGGCGCTGGGCGCGCGGACCGGGCGGAAGCGGCTGCTGCTCGGGCTGATGGCGGTGTTCGTGCTCGGCAACGTGCTGTCCGCCGTTGCCTCCAGCTACGAGTTCCTGATGGCCGCGCGGTTCCTGACCGGGGTGCCGCACGGAGCGTTCTTCGGGATCGGCGCGGTGGTCGGCGCCTCGCTGGTGCCCACCCGGCGCGCCTGGGCGGTCTCGATGACCATGGTCGGCCTGCCGGTGTCGAACATCATCGGCGTCCCGGTGACCACGCTGATGGGGCAGAAACTCGGCTGGCAGGCGCCGTTTCTGGCCGTCGGTGTGCTCGGGCTGCTGACGCTGGTGGCGGTGTGGTTCTGGGTGGCGCCGCAGCCGATCGGCAGTGACGTCAACATCCGCAGCGAGCTCAGCGCGCTGGCCCGGCCGCAGGTGTGGATGGCGCTGCTGGTCGGCATGGTCGGGTTCGGCGGCATGTTCGCGACGTACTCCTACATCACCCCGACGATGACGGAACTGGCCGGTTTCTCCGCGGCCGCGGTCACCATCGTGCTGGCCGTGTACGGCGTCGGCATGACGTGCGGCACCGTGGTCGGCGGCCGGCTCGCCGACCGGGCGCTGATGCCGAGCCTGTACGGCGGCCTGATCGCGATCATGGTCGTGCTCGGCACGTTCGGCTGGCTCGCGCAGAGCAAGCCGGGCGCACTCGCCGGGGTGTTCGCGATGGGGTTCTCGGCGAGCATCCTGGTCCCCGCGCTGCAGACCCGGCTGATGGACGTCGCCCACGAAGGACAGTCACTGGCCGCCTCGCTCAACCACTCGACGCTGAACATCGCGAACGCGCTCGGCGCCTGGCTCGGCAGCGTCGTACTGGCTGCCGGCTACGGCTACGAGTGGCCCAGCCGCCTCGGCGCCGCCCTCGCCCTGGCCGGCCTGGTCCTCGCCCTGATCTCGGGTTTCATGGACCGACAGGGGACTCGCCTGAGGGCCTGATCACCAGCGACTTGGTTGAATCGGGGTATGGCGACCTTGGCGTTGAGCGCGGCCGACGAGGTACGGCGGCGCGGACTGCAGCAGATGCGGTCGGTGGCGTTGTCGTTGCTGGTGCTGGCCGCGGTGATCTACCTGGTCACGCTGCACCGCGACGGCGGCTGGGGCTACGTGAACGCGGCCGCCGAGGCCGCGATGGTGGGCGCGCTGGCGGACTGGTTCGCGGTCACCGCGCTGTTCCGCCGGCCGCTCGGGCTGCCGATCCCGCACACCGCGATCGTGCCGACCCGCAAGGACAGCCTGGCCGAGAGCCTCGAGCAGTTCGTCACCGAGAACTTCCTGTCCGAGGAGGTGGTGGCGGAGAAGATGCGCACCGCCGAGGTGAGCCGCCGGGCCGGTGAGTGGCTTGCCTCCGGCAACCATGCGGAGCGGATCGTGGCCGAGGGCGCGCGGACCATCGGCGCGGCACTGCCGAGGCTCGAGGACGAGGACGTCACCGCGTTCGTGCGCGGGTCGCTGCTGCCGCGGTTCGTGAAGGAGCCGCTGAGCCCGATCGCCGGCCACTTCCTGGAGTCGGTCGTCGACGACGGCGCGCACCACGCGCTGTTCGACCTGCTGATCGTCGAGGCGCACGACTGGCTGCGCGACAACCGGGACCTGCTGGCCGAGGTGGTCGGGCCGCGCGCGCCGCGCTGGTCGCCGCAGTGGGTCGACCGGCTGGTGATCGACCGGATCCACCGCGAGGCGCTGGCCTGGCTGACCGACGTACGGGACGACCAGTCGCACGCGGCGCGGAAGGCGATCGACCGGCTGCTCGGCCAGCTCGCCGACGACCTGCAGCACGACCCGGAGGTGATGGGTCGCTTCGAGGCGTTCAAGGCCCGGATGCTGACCCATCCCGACATGGGGTCGAGCCTGACTGCGGTGTGGGACGCCGTACGGACTGCGCTGATCGACTCGATCGCGGATCCCGCGAGCACGCTGCGGGTCCGCGGTACCAAGGCCCTGCAGGACCTGGGCGCACGGCTCCAGGAGGACGAGGCGCTGCGGTCGAAGGTGGACGACCGCGCGGCCGAGGCGGTCGGGTACGTGATCCGCACTTACGGCAGCGAGATCGTCTCGGTCATCTCCGACACCATCGAACGCTGGGACGGCCGCGAGGCCGCCGCCCGGATCGAGCTCCACGTCGGCCGCGACCTGCAGTTCATCCGCATCAACGGCACCGTGGTCGGCGCCTTGGTCGGACTGATCATCCACACAGTCAGTGAGCTGCTGTGACCTTCATCCCCGACTTCGGGGATTTTGAGGTTGCGTTCCTCGGTGTCGGTCATTGGGTGGCGGCGACGACGAGAAGGGAGGCGCCGACGGCGAGGTCGATGACGCCGCAGTACTCCGACCACGAGCGGTTGACCACCTTGTTGATGCGGAAGTGGTACGCGTCCCAGGCGCCATGACAGAGCCAGCCGAGGCCGGCCAGGAGGACTGAGCCGGTGGCGACGGTGAGGATCGTCATCGCGCCGAAGAACAGCATGCCGGCGGTCTCGAGTGTGAAGGTTGGCTCGGCGTAGCGGCGCCGTACGATCGCCCACACCCACAGCACGCCCAGCACGACCGTCATGCCGACACCAGGCGCGACCGCCCACACGTCCAACCGATCCAGTGTGTGGAAGACCGACGCCACCACACTCAGTACGGCGAAAGCGACCCAGGCGGTCCACGGACGCCCGATCGCGTACGCGAAGAGGTAGATCCCGGCCATGGTCGCGACGGCCGGCCCGAAGAACTCCGCCTCCCGATCCGTCACGATGATCAGCGCGAGTGCTCCGGCGATGGTGACCAAGGCCAGCGCGGTCGGCCACCTGGCCGTCAGCCCCCTGTTCGTCATGGCCCGATCCTCCGGAACACCCCCGGTCAAGGTGTCCGGCCCGCGTCGATCAGGTCCGGATCCCTGCGGAAACGGACCGGAATCCTGCGGTCAGCCGGCCCGCTCCCGCCGGTACGTCGACGGAGGTACGCCGTACCGGTCGAGGAACGCCTGGCGCAACGACTCGGTCGACCCGAACCCGCACTGCCGCGCGACCGCCGCGAGCGAAAGCTCCGCCGACACCACGAGCTGCGCGGCCGCCTCGGTCCGGACGCCGCGCACGTACTGCGCCGGCGTCCGCTCCACGTGGGTGAGGAACAACCGCGACAGATGCCGCTCGCTGACTCCGGCGAACCGGGCCAGCGCCGGCGTGCTCAGGTCGGTGCCGAGATGGCTGACGATATGGTCCCGGATCCGCCGTACCAGCAGGTCCCCGCTCAGCCGGGTCGCGACGAACATGCTCATCTGCGACTGCCCACCCGGCCTCTGGAGGTAGGCGACCGTGCCCATCGCGACCCCGCGGGCCAGCGCCTCGCCGTGGTCCTCCTCGATGAACGCCAGCGTCAGGTCCAGTGCACTCGTGACGCCGCCGGATGTCGCGACGTGGCCGTCTCGGACGTAGATGGGGTCGGCGTCGACCTGGACCTCCGGGTAGTTCGCGGCGAGGTGGTCGGCGTACATCCAGTGCGTAGTCGCGCGTCGCCCGGTCAGCAGGCCGGCCTCGGCCAGCACGGTCGCGCCGGTGCATGCTGACGAGACCCGACGGGCCAGCGCAGCAAGACGCCGTACGTGCCCGACCAGGCGGCGATCCGCCGCAGCCTTCTCATGCCCGAGCCCACCGGACACCAGCAACGTGTCGAAGGGTTCCTTGAACCGCTCGAGCGCCGCGTCGGCCTGCAGCCGCAGCCCCGAGTCACACGTGACCGCCTGCCCGCCCAACGTCAACAGCACAGCCTGGTACGGCGGACTCGCGCCGATCCGGTTGGCGATGTCCAGACACGACGTCACGCAGGCGATGTCCAGCAGTTCGACACCGTCGTACCCCACCACCAGCACCACACGCTGATCCACCCAGCCACGCTAGCCTGCACATTGCTCAGTAACAGTCATTTCAGATAGCGTCTCGCTTGAAGTATTCGTTACAAGGAGGCCGGGATGCAGCGGGTGTCGGACCTGGTACGGCGGTACGTCGAGGCGGGCCGGTATCCGGGGGCGGTGACCGTGGTGGCGCGGCGGGACCGCGTCGAGCTGTTCGACGTGTGTGGCGTGATGGATGCTGAGCGCGGGATCGCGATGCGGCCGGACACGATCTTCCGGATCTACTCGATGACGAAGCCGATCGTGAGCCTCGGGCTGATGCAGCTCTACGCGGAGGGCCGGTTCCAGCTGAACGATCCGGTGGTGAAGTTCCTGCCTGACCTCGGCCGGCCCAAGGTGTACGAGCTGGGGGAGTCGACGCGCGAGATGACGGTCCGGGACCTGCTGATGCACACGTCCGGGTTGGCGGCGCCGAACGGCGAGCATCCGGTCAGCCGGATGTACCAGGATGCTGAGCTGCCCGGGATGGACTCGGATGTGCCGTTGTCGGAGCTGCCCGCGCGGCTGGCCGGCCTGCCGCTGCAGGTCGATCCGGGGACGCGGTGGATCTACGGCATCTCGACCGATCTGGTCGGGTTGTTGTGCGAGGTGCTGAGCGGGCTGCCGCTCGACCGCTACCTGTCGGAGCGGATCTTCGAGCCGCTCGTCATGGTGGACACCGGGTTTTCGGTGCCTGAGGCAAGTATCGATCGGCTGGCCGCTGGTTACTCCTTTGCTGATGGAGGCTTCACGCTCGCCGACGATCCGCGGACCAGTGCGTACACGCGGCCGCGGACGTTCCTGTCCGGGATCGCCGGACTGGTGTCGACGGCGGGGGACTACCTGCGGTTCGGCCGGATGCTGGCGGGTGGCGGTTCGCTGGACGGTGTCCGGATCATCGGTCCGCGGACGCTGCGGTTCATGACCACCAACCACCTGCCGGACGGCCGTGACCTGGCGTCGATGGCGGACTTCGGCGGCGAGACCCGTCGGGAGGGACAAGGTTTCGGTTTGGGGTTCGGCGTACTTCTGGGGCGGCGCGGCCTCGACCGCCTTCTTCGTCTCACCCGCGGACGACCTGGTCGTCATCTTCCTCACTCAACTACGCCCCTCGTCCAGCTACCCGATCCGCCGCGAGCTCCGAGCCGCCGTCTATGCCTCACTCGACGACTGACGACGGGTGCCGGCTGTGGACATCGGTCGGCGGTGACGGCCCGCCTGTCGTCCTGGTGCACGGCGGCCCCGGCTGGTGGGACACCTTCGGCGACCTGTCCCTCCCCGGTTTCACTCTCCACCGCTGGGACCAGCGAGGCGCCGGCCGCTCCGACCCGCGCGGCCCCTACACGCTCACCCGCTTCGTAGCCGACCTGGAAACAATCCGCGCCAACACCGGCCACGAACAGGTCGCCCTCCTGGGCCACTCCTGGGGCGCCGCATTAGCCCTCGAGTACGCCGTAACCCACCAGCGCCACCTGACCCACCTGATCCTGGTCTCCAGCACCGGCCTCGACGGCCCGCCCTCCACCTACCACCAACGCGTAGCCGAACGCCTGGCCGAGCTGCCGACCGACGACCCCTGGCTGTCCCGCATAGCCGCCAACCTCCACCACCGCCCCACCGCCCGCCACCTCACCACCCCCCGCTTCACCCCCAACCCCCAAGCCGCCAACTCCCTCAAAGCCGACCTCCACACCCTCCCCAACCGAGCAGTCTCCTACCGCTCCATCACCACCCCCACCCTCCTAATCCACGGCGCCCAAGACCTCCGCCCACCCACGGTCACCAACACCCTCCTGAAGGCCCTCCCCAACGCAGAACGCACAGTCCTCGACGAGGTAGTCCACTACCCGTGGATCGAGGCCCCAGAGGCCTTCCGCGCCGCCGCCTTGAAGTTCCTCCTCCGGTGAAGCAATGCGCGCGAACCCGGCCTGATGTTCGACAACCGCCGGTAGTTCCATCGCCGACAACCCCCGGTCGTCCCGTCGCGACAACCGCCGGTCGGGCGATGCCCAGCCAATTGCGTTGGCTTCGGCGAGAGCATCCGCACACGACCGCGTGACGTGGTCGACGGTGGGCGGCAGCCCGACAATCAGGCGGCGATAGCCGACTCACACGGCGATGAGCCGAGAATCCCGGCGATAAGCCGGTGATCGGGCGGTAGCCCGCACTCCCGGCGGTTATCCGGAAGATGCGGGCGGTAGCGCGCGGGGAGGAATGGGTGGGTGGGAGCGGGTGCGAGGGCGCGACGGAGGAGCGTCCGTAGCGCCCGCGCGGGGATGAATTAGCTGACTGTCCAGGTGTCGGAGCCGGTTACGAGGGCTTGCAGGTCGCCGGGGCCTTGGGCTTCTTGGGCGGTGGTGATCTGCTGGCGGACCATGTCGTCGTACGCGGGCCGGTCTACCTTGCGGAAGACGCCGATCGGGGCGCGGTGCAGGACGCCGGCGTCGGTGAGGCGGGAGAGGGCGAAGGCGTAGGCCGGGTCATCGGTGTGGGCGTCGTGGACGACCAGGTCGGCCTCGCCGCCGGGGAGGTCCGCGACCTCGCGTACGGCGAGGGAGGCGAAGCCGTCGCGAACGACGCCGAGGTGGCCGTCCTTGCCGAAGCGGATCGGTTCGCCGTGCACGAGCGGGATGATCGCGTCGTCGCGGGTCTCCGGGTCCTTGAAGGCCTCGAACGCGTTGTCGTTGAAGATCGGGCAGTTCTGGTAGATCTCCACGAACGCCGTCCCCCGGTGCTCCGCGGCTTCCCGCAGTACCGAGGTCAGGTGCTTGCGGTCGGAGTCGACCGTCCGCGCCACGAAGGTCGCCTCCGCGCCGAGCGCCAGCGAGACCGGGTTGAACGGGTTGTCCACCGAGCCCATCGGGGTCGACTTGGTGACCTTGCCGGGCTCCGAGGTCGGCGAGTACTGACCCTTGGTGAGGCCGTAGATCCGGTTGTTGAACAGCAGGATCTTCAGGTTCACGTTCCGCCGCAGCGTGTGGATCAGGTGGTTGCCGCCGATCGACAGCGCGTCGCCGTCACCGGTCACCACCCACACGCTCAGGTCCGGCCGCGCGGTCGCGAGACCGGTCGCGATCGCCGGCGCGCGCCCGTGGATGGAGTGCATGCCGTACGTCGACAGGTAGTACGGGAACCGCGACGAGCAGCCGATGCCGGACACCATCGCCACGTTCTCGCGCTTGATCCCGAGCTCCGGCAGGAACCCCTGGAAAGCGGCCAGTACGGCGTAGTCGCCACAACCGGGGCACCAGCGGACCTCCTGGTCCGACACGTACTCCTTGCGGTTCTGCGGCTCGGTCGCGGCGGGAACCCCGCGCAGACCGTTCGGCAGGCTCGGCATGCCGAGCTCGACCGTGCTCATCGTGCTCCCCTTGTCTTCAGCTCCGTCTTGACGTGGCCGTTCGAGCCGTTGGAGTCGGCCAGGGCCTCTCCGTGCTTCAGGGCGGCCGCGGCCTCACCCAGGTGGCGGGCGTCGTCGTCGATGCCCTCGGTCTCCTCGACCAGGTTGCCGATCACCTCGGCCAGCTCGGCCGCACCCAGCGGCATACCGCGGACCTGGGCGTAGGACACGACGTCGATCAGGTACTTGGCCCGCAGCAGCAGCGCCAGCTGGCCCAGGTTCATCTCCGGGACCAGGACCTTCTCGTAGCGGCCGAGCACCTCGCCGAGGTTCGGCGGGAACGGGTTCAGGTGCCGCAGGTGGGCCTGCGCGACCTTGCCGCCGACCTTGCGGACCCGGCGGACGCCGGCGCCGATCGGGCCGTACGTCGAACCCCAGCCGAGCACCAGCACCTTCGCCGCACCGTCCGGGTCGTCGACCTCGACCGGCGGGACCGTGATGCCGTCCACCTTCGCCTGCCGGGTGCGGATCATCAGGTCGTGGTTGGCCGGGTCGTAGGAGATGTTGCCGGTCTTGTCCTCCTTCTCCAGACCGCCGATCCGGTGGTCCAGGCCCGCCGTACCCGGGATCGCCCAGGCGCGGGCCAGGGTCTCCGGGTCGCGCAGGTAGGGGAGGTACGTCGACTTGCCGTCGGCGGCGGTCGCGTTCGGCTCGAGCGTGAAGTTCGGGTCGATCGTCGGCAGGTCCTCGATCACCGGGATCTGCCACGGCTCGGAGCCGTTGGCCAGGTAGCCGTCGGACAGCACGATCACCGGCGTCCGGTAGGTGACGGCGATCCGGGCCGCCTCGACCGCGATCGTGAAGCAGTCCGCGGGGGACTGGGCCGCGAGCACCGGCAGCGGCGCCTCGCCGTTCCGCCCGAACATCGTCTGCAGCAGGTCGGCCTGCTCGGTCTTGGTCGGCATACCGGTCGAGGGACCGGCGCGCTGGATGTCGCAGACCACCAGCGGTAGCTCGAGCATCACGCCGAGGCCGATCGTCTCCGACTTCAGGCTGATGCCCGGGCCGGACGACGTGGTGACGCCGAGCGCGCCGCCGAAGGAGGCGCCGAGCGCGGCGCCGACACCGGCGATCTCGTCCTCGGCCTGGATCGTGGTGACGTTGAACCGCTTGAGCTTGGACAGCTCGTGCAGTACGTCGGAGGCCGGGGTGATCGGGTACGCGCCGAGCACCAGCGGCAGCCCGGCTCGCTGGGCGCCCGCCACCAGGCCGTACGCCAGCGCCAGGTTGCCGGAGATGTTCCGGTAGGTGCCGGTCGCCATGCTGGCCGGCTTCACCTCGTACCGGACCGAGAACTCCTCGGCGGTCTCGCCGAAGTTGTAGCCGGCCCGGAAGGCCGCGATGTTGGCGTCGCGGATGTCCGGCTTGGAGGCGAACTTGGTCTCCAGGAACGTGATCGTCGACTCGACCGGTCGCTGGAACAGCCAGGACACCAGGCCGAGGGCGTACATGTTCTTCGCCCGGGACGCGTCCTTGCGGGTCAGCCCGAACTCCTTGACCGACTCGACCGTCATGCCGGTCAGGTTCAGCGGGACCACGTGGTACGCCTCGAGCTCGCCGGTCTCCAGCGGGTTCTCTTCGTACCCGATCCGCTTCAGGTTGCGGGCGGTGAAGTCGGCGGTGTCGACGATCAGGGTGGCGCCGCGCGGCACGTCGCGCAGGTTCGCCTTGAGTGCGGCGGGGTTCATCGCGATCAGCACATCGGGCGCATCACCAGGCGTCAGGATGTCGTGGTCGGCGAAGTGGAGCTGGAACGACGACACCCCCGGCAGTGTTCCGGCTGGTGCCCGGATCTCTGCTGGGAAGTTGGGCAACGTCGACAGGTCATTGCCGAACGATGCTGTTTCCGCTGTGAACCGGTCCCCCGTGAGCTGCATCCCGTCGCCGGAGTCGCCGGCGAAGCGGATCACCACGCGGTCGAGCTGCTTGACCTCGATGGTCACTGTTCTGTTCATCTCCAAGTCGACACTTGGGTCGGCCGGCCGCTTCGTGGACGACAGGTCGATCCCCCCAGTCAGGGCGATAACCCCAATATTAGTTCGCCCTTAGAACAGAACCATGCGGAAGCCCCGGTGGTCCACAGCCTGGGACGTGGTGTTAGGGACTGAACATCGTGGGCTAAGACGAAACCCTCCAGCATTACACTCCGCAGCGGCTCGCTTGCGATCCGAAGCGAGGACCGGCAGGGTGTCGTCATCAAGTTGTGATCCACGTGGTTGGAGTTCCCATGGGCCGTCGCCCTATGCGCGTTGTTGCCGGACTGTTGCTGTCGGCGCTGACCGGATGCGCCGCTCCGGTGGCACCCGCGGACAGCGCGCTGAGTCTCGGCAGTACGGCGACAGCCGCAGCCGCACCGGCCTCGGTCAAGGCCACGCGGACGGCGAAGATCTACAGCATCCGGACCACCGACGCGACCAAGGGCGTGATCACGGTGATCGGCACGTTGTCGCCGGCGCCGAAGGCGGGCACCCGGATCCCGCTACACCAGTGGATCCCGTCCGAGCGTCGCTGGCAGGAGATCGCGCACGGGTACTCGTCCGGGACCGGCGTGACGATCAGGACCGTGCAGCCGGGATCGGTCCGGACGTACCGGATCGCGGTCGGCCCGCAGGCGCCGTACCCGACGGCGATCTCGCCGATGATCAGCTTCAAGCACTACGTCTGGCGCGGGATCTTCAAGAAGGGCCTGCTCGCGGCGGGCGGCGCCCGCACCCCGCAGTTCAACGTCGTCCCGCCGAAGGAAGGACCGCGCCGGGCCGAGGCGGACCTGATGGCCGACAAGGGCGGGTACGTCTGGGGTGACGTGAACTCGACCGGCTGCAGTTACGTGCGCAACTGGCTGGGCAACCTGACCGACGGGACGGTGCGGACGTCGCTGCACAACGGGACCAAGGCGATGACGTCGGTGCTGCAGAAGCAGGAGACCGAGACCTGGCTCAACTACAAGATCCTCGGCGTCACCCGGCTCCGGCTGCAGGTCGCGGACGTGGCCTCCGGCTACGGCCCGTACGTTGCGGTCGACTCGATCATGCTCTGTACGAACTAAGCTGAGGCCTGTGTCGGAGAGCTATGGCGTCATCGCGGCGGTCGTCGTCCTCGGCCTCGCCGGGCTGATCGGCGCGTTCGCGCTGAACAAGGCGCTCACCGTCACCTATCCGACCGAGGGCAAGCTCAAGACGTACGAGTCCGGTGTCGACCCGGTCGGCGAGGGCTGGGCGCAGGTCCACATCCGGTACTACCTGTTCGCGTACCTCTACGTGATCTTCGCGGTCGACGCGATCTACCTGTTCCCGTGGGCGACCGTCTTCGCCACGCTCGGCTTCGCGACGCTGGTCGAGATGTTCGTCTTCCTGGCCTTCGTCGCGGTCGGCCTCCTCTACGCCTACCGCAAGGGTGTTCTGCGCTGGACCTAGGCCCTAGGTCCGGGCGAGGGCGGCGGCGATGGCCCAGTCCTGAGGGCCGATGCCGACGGACTTGAAGACCGTGCGGCCGGTGGGGGCGAGGGTCTGTGACAGGGCCGGGCCGAGCTCGACGAGGTCGGTGACCGCGCCGGAGTCGATCGCGTCGATGATCTCGCCGGACTCCTCCAGGGCGGCTTCGCGTTGGTCGACCATGACGATCGAGGCGTCTGCGAGCAGGTCGCGGGGAAGCTCGCGCATGGTCGGGCGGAAGGCGCCGATCGCGTTCACGTGGACGCGTTCCGGGAGGGCGTCCGCGTCGAAGAGCGGGGTGGACGACGAGGTCGCACAGCAGACGATGTCGGTGTCGGCGATCGCGTCGCCGATCGATGTGCTGGGGGTGAACTTAACGTCCGGGAACTCGTCGGCCAAGCTCGCGCTGAGTGCCTCCGCGCGGTCGGCCGAGCGGCCGGTGACGGTGACGGCGGCGATGCGTCGTACGGCGAGAACCGCGCGGACCTGGTCAGGGGCCTGAGCGCCCGTCCCGATCAGCGTGAGCCGGGACGTGTCGGTCGGGGCGAGCAGGTCGGTGGCGACCCCGACGACGGCACCGGTGCGCAGGGTCGTGATCGACGTGCCGTCGGCGACGAGCTGGTCGCCGCCGCCGGTCCAGATCAGCGTGGCGCGGATCGCCGGCACCTGGTCGAGCGCGATGCCGATCTTCTTCACCACCGCGGTTCCGGTCGGCGAGTGGTACGCCGACATCACCAGCACCGCCCCGTCCCCGAAGATCTGCCGAGCCGGCAGCACGAAGTTCCCCGCCGCCAGCTCCCGGAACGCGTCCCGTACGGCGTCGATCGCCGTACTCATCGGAACCAGCCGGCGGACATCCTCAGCGCTCAGAACTCTCACCGCCCCGAGGCTACTCTGGACCCCGCCGATCGAAGGGGAGCCGATGACCGACCTGCACCGGAGCGCGGTGGTGGCGGATGCGCACAACGATCTGTTGATGCTGGTGGCGCGGAGGCCGAAGGCGGCCTGGGCGGAGTACTTCCGGGAGCGGTGGATCCCGCAGTTGCGCGAGGGCGGGATCGACGTCCAGGTGCTGCCGGTGTTCATCGACGACGAGTTCCGGCCGGAGGGCGCGCTGCGCGAGACGCTGCGGATGATCGAGGCCGCGCACCGCGTCGCCGAGGCCAACGCCGACGAGGTCGTGCTGTGTACGACGCCCGCCGACCTCGCCGGCCGGGACGGCCGGATCGCGCTGGTCCTCGCCCTCGAAGGCTGCCCGCAGATCGACAACGACCTCGAGCTGCTGCAGACCCTGCACCGGCTCGGCGTCCGGATGGTGTCGTTCACGCACTTCGGCCGCAGCGCGCTCGGCGACGGATCGGGTGAGGACGCCACCGGCAGCCGGCTCACCCACGCCGGGGTCGAGGCGATCGGGCTGCTCGAGGAGCTCGGCGTACTGATCGACGTCTCGCACGTCGGCCGCGGCGGCGTCGAGCACATCCTCGAGCTCGCGACCAAGCCGGTCGTCGCCTCGCACTCCAGCGCGTTCGCGCTCCGCGAGCACCACCGCAACCTGACCGACGAGCAGCTCCGCGCCATCGCCGCGACCGGCGGCGTCGTCTGCATCAACTTCTTCGCCGGCTTCCTCACCGACGCCGAGAAGCCGACCGTCGACCACCTCGCCGACCACATCGAGTACGTCGTCGACGTCGCCGGCGAGGACCATGTCGGGCTGGGCAGTGACTTCGTCGCCGAGGTGTTCGCCGAGAAGATCCCGGCCTGCGACCGGCCGGTGGTCATCCAGGGCCTGGACGCCGAGGTGTACGTGCCCGGCCTGGAGGGACCGGCCGGGATGCCGCTGGTGACCGATGCCCTGCTCCGCCGCGGCATGCCGGAGGACACCATCCGCAAGGTCCTCGGCGCCAACCTGATCCGCGTTCTGTCGAAGGAGTGAACCCCGTGCAGACCTGGCTCGACGAAAACCTCGCCCGCCTGATCACCAAGTACGACGTCCCGGCCGCGTCGATCGCGGTCCTGGCCGACGGGGTGGTGAGCGAGGCGGCGGCCGGGGTGCTGAACCGGAACACCGGCGTCGAGGCGACCACCGACGCGATCTTCCAGGTCGGCTCGATCACCAAGCTGTGGACGACCACGCTGATCATGCAGCTGGTTGCCGAGGGCAAGGTCGAGCTGGACCGGCCGGTGCGCGACTACCTGCCGGAGTTCAAGCTGGTCGACGAGGTCGCGTCCGCCGCGGTCACGCCTCGGCACCTGCTGACCCACACCGGCGGGTTCTCCGGCGACGCCTTCACGCCGACGTCCCGTGGTGACGACGGTGTCGAGTTGTACGTGCGCGACGTCGTACCCGGGCTGGCCCAGGAGGTCCCGCTCGGGGCGGGCTTCTCCTACAACAACGCCGGCTTCGTCATCCTCGGCCGGATCGCGGAGGTGCTGCGCGGGAAGCCGTACCACGAGCTGCTGCGCGAGCACATCGCCGTACCGCTGGAGCTGAAGCACGTGGCGACGCTCCCGGACGAGGCGCTGCTGTACCGGGCGGCGCTCGGGCACATCTCGCCGACGCCGGGTGCGCCGCTGCAGGCGGCGCCGCAGTGGAGTCTCGTGCACGCGATGGCGCCGGCCGGGTCATTGCTCGCGATGACCGCGCGTGACCTGGTCGCGTTCGGCCGGGCGTACCTGGACGCGACGCTGCTCGACCGGGCTGCCGTCGACAGTCTGTGGGAGCCGCAGGTCGACGTACCGCGGATCGGCGCGATGGCCGAGCAGTGGGGCCTCGGCTGGGTGATCTTTGACGGCTCGCTCTACGGCCACGACGGCGGCACGCTCGGCCAGTCCGCGTACTTCCGGCTCGTCCCCGGCAAGGGTGTCGCGGTCGCGCTGCTCACCAACGGCGGCGACACCCCGGCCCTGTACGACGAGCTCGTCGGGCACGTACTGCGTGAGACAGCCGGCGTGGAGCTCTCGAAGCGACCGACCCCACCGTCGGAGCCGGCCGAGATCTCGCCGGAGCTCGTCACCGGGCGGTACGACGGGGTCCTGCTGCGCGCCACGGTCTCCGTCGAGGACGGCGAGCTCTGGGTGCTGGACGAGGCCGCGAGCGAGGAGGCGAAGGTGCTGCTGCCCGAGCCCCGGCGGACCCGGTTCGTGGCGCTGGACGAGTCCCGGCTGATCGCGGCCGAGCCGGAGCGCGGAGTACACGACGTGATCGCGTTCCGGGAACCGGTCGACGGCCGGGCGGCGTATCTCTTCCGAGGCGGCCGGCTCACGCCTCGTGGTGACTGAACGTAGTTTCCGGCCAGTCGGTCGTCAAGTTGCCTGATCACCCTTTGTGATTGCGTCCAGCAACGAAAGTCACGATGCGGACGGCGGGTATAACAGAATGCGCACACACGGTCGCCAATCGCTGAGATCGCAGCTATGGTGATTACGCGGGGGAACGGGGTAGGCACAGGGCGGTGAGGCTATGTCGTGGCAACTCTGGGTGGTGACCGCGCTGATCGCTGCCGGGGTCGTGATACTGGCCGTGACCAGGATGCGACACGCGCAGCACGTCTTCGACGACATCACCCGGCTGGACAGCCCGACGGAGAGTAGCCGGTCAGGTCTTTCCGGTGACGAGATCGCCCGTGCCAGAGCCCGCGCCATGGCCCGGACCGGCTGGTCCGAGCCGGAGGCGAGCCCGCGCCGCGGCCACGGCTGACCCCAGAACCTTAGGCGCCCGGGCCCCACACCCGGGTTCCGCCCAAACACCGATCGCTCACGTTCGGCGGACACGCACAGCGCCGAACGTGAGCGACCCGGTGATCAGACGTCTCAGTCGAGCAGTCCGTCGCGGCGGGCGACCGCCGCGGCCTCGGTCCGGGAGCGGACGCCGAGCTTGGCCAGGATGTTGGAGACGTGCACGCTGACCGTCTTCTCGCTGATGTACAGCTCCCGCGCCAACTGCCGGTTGGTCCGCCCTTCCGCGAGCAGCGCCAGCACCTCGGTCTCCCGCGACGTCAGGCTGCCCGCTCCGCCACCGGACTCCACGCCGCCGATCTCGTCGAGCAGCGGCTTCGCCCCCAGTTCACGGCCGACGTCGGCGGCCAGCGCAGCCTGCTCGTTCGCCTCCGCGACCCGGCCGGCCGCCCGCAGCGCGGCCGACAACCGCACCCGCGACCACGCCTGCTCGAACGTGTACCCGTACCCGAAAGCGTCCACCGTCCGCTCCCAGACGGAGACGTGCTCCTCCGGCGTCGGCGGATCGATCCCGGCCAGCCACCGCAGCCGCTCCCACTCCGCCTCCAGCCGCGCCAGCCAGGCCAGACCTTCGGTACCCATCAACCGCCCGGGTGGCAGCCCCTTCTCGGCCGTCGCGTGCCCGGCCTCGAGCAACGCCGCGCCCTTGGTCACCAACTCCTTCGCCGCGGACGGCTCACCCACGGCCCGATCGCAGTACACCTGCAACCCGAGCGTCGAGAACCGGATCCGCGCCATGAACCACTCGCTCTGGAACACGTCGGCCAACAGTGCCGACACGTCGGCGATCAGCTTCTCCGCCTCGGCGTACTGGCCCAGCTGCCGGTAGGCGTCCACGGCCGGCTGCATGCCGATGATCGGCAGCATCACGTCCAGCTCCCACCACTTGCGCAGCCCCTCCATCTCCTCCGCGACCGCGGTGTCACCGCGTCCGCTCCGGACGGAGAACTCCAGCGACCGCATCGCCGCCGCCGAGGCCTTCGGCGTCATCGAGTCGGTCCGGGCGGTCGCTGCCGCCTCGTCCCACTCGCCGAGGATGAACTGGGTCAGCCCGAGCAACCGCCGCGCGTCGAACCCGTACGCGGCCCACTGCCGGCCGAGCTCGCCCGCCCGCTTCATCGCGAAGGTCAGCGCCGACTTCGCGCTCTGCAGGTCGCCCTGCTCGTAGTGCGTCGAGCCGAGCAGGAACCGGCTGCGGATCTCCGCCGCCGCATCGCCCGCCAACTGAGCCCGTACGGCGGCTTCCTCCAGTTGACGTACTGCGCCGACCGGGTCACCGGCCCGCCGGCGCAGCACGGCAAGGGTGATCCCGGCGTCGCCCATCGCGGACTCCTGCCCGGCCTCGCGAGCGATCTCCAGCGCCCGCAGCGCCCAGCGCTCGGCTTCCATCGGCCGGCCCAACGCGTCGGAGACCCGGGCGTAGAGCGAGGCGACGTGCGCCTTGAACACGCTGGCCGGCTCGTCGTTGACCAGCTTCAGCGCCTGCGAGATCGCCTCGTTCGCCTCTTGGTCCTGGTCGATGATCAGCGCGATGTCGGCCAGCGGCAGCAGCAGTTGGGCGCGCTGCAGCTTCGGTGCATCCGCGGGCAGCTCGGCGAGCGACTTGCGCAGGAGCTTCACGGCCCGCAGGTGCTGCGAGGACAGGGTCGCGGCGGTCGCGGTCTGCACGATCAGCCAGATCTTGTCGATGGTGCTGTCGGGCGCCCGGTTCGGGAACAGCTCCAAGGCCAACTCGTAGTGCTTCAGCGCCTCCTGCGGCGCGGCGACCGAGATGGCCTCCTCACCGGCCCGGACCCGCGCGTCGAACGCCTCGGCCAGGTTGTGCGACCGCGTGGCGTGTCCGGCGAGCTCCGCCGCCGTCCCGGAGACGGTCTGGTCCTTCAGCGCCTGCACGTACGCCGCGTGCTGCCGGACTCGCTCGCCTGGCAGCAGGTCGTCGTACACGGCCTCGGCCAGCAGCGCGTGGCGGAAGTAGTAGCGGTCGCTGGCCGGTATGTCGATGATGTGCGCGTCGATGAGCTCACGCAGCGCAGTGTCGAGCTCCCGCTCGGGCAGCCCAGCGACAGCTGTGAGCAGGTCGTGGGGGACCCGCCGACCGGCCACGGCGATCACCCGGGCCACCTGGCGGGCGTCGTCCGACAGCGGATCGAGCCGGACCAGCAGGAGGTCGGCCAGGTCCGGCGGCACGGCCTCGCCGTCGCCCATCGAGGCGGCGGCGACCAGCTCCTCGGTGAAGAACGCGTTCCCGCCGGCGCGGTCGAGGATCCGCCGGACTTCGGTCTCCGGCAGCGGCTGGGTGAGTAGCGAGTTCAGCAGGGTGCGGGACTCGTCTGCGTCCAGGGGCAGCAGGCTGACCCGGCGGACGCGGGGGTTGCGGGACCACTCGGCGATCGGTCGGCGCAGCGGATGCCGCCGGTGCAGGTCGTCACTGCGATACGAGACCACCAGGGTCAGCCGTTGTGCGGTCAGCCGGGTGATCAGGAAACCGATCAGGTCCCGGGTCGAGTCGTCGGCCCAGTGCGCGTCCTCGATGATCACCAGCAGCGGCTCGCTGGTCGACAAGGCGGTGAATGCGCCCAGCACGGCGTCGAAGAGGGCCGCCCGGTCCAGTTGGCCCTCCTGCGGCGCGGGCTGGGCGCCGAGCAGGCGGTGCGTGGGCAGCAGCCGGCCGATCGCCGGGAAGTTGGTGAGCACGCTCTCGACCAGGTCAGGCCGGTCGCCGGCCAGCCGGCCGAAGATCTCCGTGAACGGCAGGTACGGCAGGCCGGCGTCGCCGAAGTCGGTGCAGTGCCCGACCAGGACGCCGAAGCCACGCTCGTGGGCCCCGGTGGCCACCTCGTCCAGCAGCCGGGTCTTCCCCACACCGGCGTCGCCGGACAGCAGTACGGCGCCGGCGCGACGCGTCTTGGCGTCGTCGACGGAGCTGAGCAGGGCGGCCATCTCGGCAGAGCGGCCGACGAGAGGTGTCGAAGTCCAGGGCACGTCGTCCATCTTCGCCCCTGGAGCCGACACAAATCGACGGCATCCCTTCCGCCGGTCGCCACCGGCAACGAAAACGCCGTCCCTGGTCGATGATCTCGAGTCAGGGACGGCGGTCTCGGCGGTCATGCCGCGGTGGTGGGTCGGAGGGCCTGGCGAGCGCGCCGCGGCTCCGGCCGCTGCTGCTCACGGCGCTCCCGGCGGGTGGTCCGGCGGAACTCGCGGGTGATCCGCTCCTGCCGGTAGGCGGTCTCCGCCTGGATCGATTCCGGTGTCATGAACATGGACATGGTGTGTGCCTCCCCTCAAGCCTTCTTGCCGAACAGGTGCCGGCGGGTGCGGGTGGTCCGGGTCTTGCGGAAGTCGCGGCTCAGGCGCTCCTTGCGGTAGTCGACCTCTGCCTTGAGCGAGTCGTTCGTGAACATCGGTTCCTCCTGGTTGTCACCGGCTCTCTGCCGATGTCTTAAATCTGCTTGTCTGAGGTGGTCCGGCACATCGGAACTCCTCCCTATCCGGGGGACCTGAGTGGCCTTAGGAGGTCCTAGGGGTGCCTAGTGGGATGCCTAGGGGGGCCGGATCCGGCTACATCGCGGGGCGGGCGCGGAGCTCCGGCGCGCAGGGCTCGGGGGCCTGCTGCTTGGGCTTGCGCCGGAACCAAAGCGGGCGCTGGAAGTCGCGCTTGACCCGGTCCTGGCGGTACTTGATCTCGGCCTGAACCGAGTCGGGGGAGTACAGGAACATGGTGTCCTCCGGGAGCTTGTCGATGGCACGACAGTGCTCCTGTGAGGTAGGCCGCCACATCGGCACAACTCCCTAGTGCCGTGGGCCCGGGCGCCTTAGATGCCGAAGCTCAGACTCAGTTCGAAGTGCTCGGGGTCCAGCAGGCTGTCGGCGTACTCGGCGAACCGGTCGTCGGCGGTCCAGCTGGTCCGCTCGGAGTGCAGGAACCAGGTCCCCTCCGGGCGACCGAGCAGCCCGGCCTCGACGGGGTCCAACGGGCGGCCACGGAGTCGTTGCTCACAGTGGTCGAGGTGCAACCCGGCGCTGTGCAGCGTGGCCGCGATCGAGTCGTTCTCGAGCCCGCGTTCGGGCAGTTCGCGCAGCGAATCCAGCGCGGGCAGCCGGCTGCGTTCGATCGAGATCGCCGCGCCGTCCGCGAGCTGCCGCAGCCGCTCGATCACGATCACGTACGGCGACGGGAGTCCGAGCCGACCGGCCAGCTCCGGGTCCTGCTCGAGCGCGATCTTCAGCGTCCGCAGTCGGGTCTCGACCCCCTGCTCGGCGAGCGCATGCGTCCACCCCAGGCGGCCGTCCAGCGGCCGCCCGTCGAACAGCACGAACGACCCCTTGCCGATCCGGGTGGTGATCAGCCCGTCCTCGGCCAGTACGGCGAGCGCCGAGCGGATCGTGTTCCGGCTGACCGCGAAGCGCCGGGCCAGCTCGACCTCACCCGGCAGCTGCGCGCCCCGCCGTACCAGGCCGGACCGGATCTCCCGGGCCAGCACGGCGGCGACGCGTTCGTGCTTCAGCGAGATCCCGGCCATCGGCGGCTCATTGGTTCAGGGTGCGGACTTGCTCGACGGTGACGATCTCCAGCATCGGCGAGTACAGCCGCATGATGTCGATCGCGTTCCGGTGGCTCACCTCGTCGGCGCCGGCGCACGCGTCCTCGACCACCTGGACGTACACGCCGGCGTCGACCGCGGCCAGCGCCGTGGTCAGCACGCAGCAGTCGGTCGTCACGCCGGCGACGACCAGGTGACCACCCGGGCCGACCCGCTCGGCGAGCTCGGGCCCCCACGCGCCGAAGGTGGTCTTGTCCAGCGTCGGCGCACCCTTGAACTCGTCGACCAGCTGGTAGTCGTCCGCGTCGGGCGGCTGCAGCGCGAACGGGTAGAGCTCGTAGTACGTGGCCCAGGAGCCGACTGGTTTCTCGGGCGCGACGAACCGGGTGAAGATCACCTCCGGCGACAGGATCCCGATCAGCTGCTCGGTGGGTTCCAGCACCCGCCGGAAATCCGGCGCGGCCCAGCCGGAGGCCGGGTCGGCGAAGATCTTCTGCAGGTCGATCAGCGCGAGCACCGGCGCCATCAAGCCATCCTCTCCTGCTTGCGGACGGCGGACGTCCCGCCGGCCAGCTGGACCACGAAGCCGGCGACCAGGGCGAACAGCACACCCAGGTTCGCGAACGCCCAGTCGCCTTCCTTGCCGCCCAGGCCGAACGGCTCGAGCAGGTAGCCCTGCCAGGTCAGCCAGGAGGCCAGCGAGTTCGTGACCAGGCCCCAGCCGATGCCGGTGGCAACGATCATGGTGAGCACAGGCAGCCAGCGGACGTCGCCGTACCGGCCGTGGCGGTCGAACAGGTCGGCGTCGGCGTAGTCGCGGCGGCGGGACGCGATGTCGGCCAGCATGATCCCGCACCAGGCGGCGACCGGGACGCCGAGCGTGATCAGGAAGCCCTGGAACTCGCCGAGGAACTCGTCGCCGTAGAAGACCACGTAGACGGTGCCCGCGATCATCACCACGCCGTCGATGAGCGCGGCGACGTACCGGGGTGCGGGCAGGCCGACCGACAGCAGGGCAAGGCCGGACGAGTAGATGTCGAGGACGGCGCCGCCGACCAGGCCGAGGACGGCGACGATCACGAACGGCACCAGGAACCAGGTCGGCAACGCCTCCGCCAGGGCGCCGATCGGGTCGGCGGCGATCGCCTCGCTCAGGTCCGTCGACGAGCCGGCCAGCAGCAGACCGAAGCCGAACAGGATCAGTGGTGCGATCGAGGCGCCGAACGTGGTCCAGCCGACCACGCCGACGCCGGACGAGTTGCGCGGCAGGTAGCGGGAGTAGTCCGCGGCCAGGTTCACCCAGCCGAGGCCGAAGCCGGTCATCAGGAACACCAGCGCGCCGATCAGTTGCTGGCTCGACCCGCTCGGCAAGCCGGACACCGTGCTCCAGCTGATCTGGTCGGCGACCAGCACGATGTAGACGACCGTGAGGACGCCGGTGACGACGGTGATCACGGTCTGCGCCCGCATGATCAGGTCGAACCCGAGCACCCCGCAGGCGACGATCAGCACACCGACGACGATCAGCGCGACCACCTTCGTCACGGTGCCGCCGCCCCAGCCGAGGCGCTCGAACACGGTCGCGGTGGCCAGCGTCGCGAGGATGGTCAGCACGGTCTCCCAGCCGACGGTCAGCAGCCACGAGACGAGCGACGGCAGCTTGTTGCCCCGGACACCGAACGCGGCCCGGCTGAGCGCCATCGTCGGCGCCGAACCGCGTTTGCCGGCCAGCGAGACCAGCCCGCAGAGCAGGAACGAGAACACGATGCCGACCACGCCGGCCACCAGTGCCTGCCAGAACGAGATGCCGAAACCGAGCGCGAACGCGCCGTAGCTCAGCCCGAGCACCGACACGTTCGCCCCGAACCACGGCCAGAACAGCTGGCTGGGCCGGCCCTTCCGCTCCTCGTCCGCGATCACGTTCAGCCCGTTGCTCTCCACCGCGAGCGCCCGCGACTCCGGTCCCCGCACCTCAAGCTGATCGGCCATGCCGTCTCCAACCCGAACGAACCTGTTCAGTCCTGTTCAATCACGGTAGGACCGCGCTCACCGGCCGGTCAACGGGGTTTGCGCGCGATCCCCGCCATGGCGCACTAGGCTTACAGCCATGGCCCAGATCGACCTGCCGTTGCCGACCGTGCGGCCGGACGTGGGCGCGCTGGCCAAGCTCGCGCCCGAGCCGGTCCGGTACCTGCTGAACTGGGGCCGCAAGTACTCGCTCTGGGTGTTCAACTTCGGCCTCGCCTGCTGCGCGATCGAGTTCATCGCCGCGTCGATGGGCCGGCACGACTTCATCCGGCTCGGCGTGATCCCGTTCGCGCCCGGGCCGCGGCAGGCCGACCTGATGGTGGTGTCCGGCACCGTCACGGACAAGATGGCGCCGGCCATCAAGCGACTCTACGACCAGATGCCGGAGCCGAAGTACGTGATCTCGTTCGGCTCCTGCTCGAACTCCGGCGGCCCGTACTGGGACTCGTACTGCGTGACCAAGGGCGTCGACCAGATCATCCCGGTCGACGTCTACGTGCCCGGCTGTCCGCCGCGGCCGGAGGCGCTGCTGCAGGGCATCCTCAAGCTCCAGGAGAAGATCGCCGGCGAGAACATGCCGAGCCGGTACGACGAGCCGTCCGCGGCGGCGCTGACCCGCGGCCTGGTGACGCCTTGAGCCCGGAGTCGAACCTCGACGCCCTGGAGACGCTGACCGGGGCCGGGATCGCGGCGACCCAGGCGGACAGCTTCGGCCCGACGGCGATCGACGTACCGGCGGAGTCGTGGGTGGCGGCGCACGAGGTGCTGCGGGACGCGGTCGGGCTGACGTTCTTCGACTTCCTGACCGCGAGCGACGAGCTCACCGACGGGTTCCGGGTGGTGTCGCACCTGGCCGACTTCTGGGGCGGGTCGCACGTCGAGCACGTGCTGGTGCGGACGCTCATCCCGCGGGACCAGCCGACCCTCGCGTCCTTGTCCGACCTGTACGCCGGGGCCAACTGGCACGAGCGTGAGACGCACGAGATGTTCGGCATCACGTTCACCGGCCACCCCAACCTGGTCCCCCTGCTGCTGCCCGACGGCTTCGAGGGCAACCCGCTGCGCAAGGAGTTCGTCCTCGCCTCCCGCGTCGCCAAGCCGTGGCCGGGCGCCAAGGAGCCCGGCGAGTCCGACCACGCCCCCTCGCACGGCGCCCCGAGCCGCCGCCGCACACTGCCGCCCGGCGTCCCCGACCCCGAAACCTGGGGCCCACGCCAGCCCGGCTCCCCCGACCCAGACCCCCTCGCCCCCGCCCAGGCCGCCTCCACCCCAGCCCGCCCCCGCCGAGCCGCGGGCGAACGCCGCACCCGAAAGCAGACCGAAGCCCCGCCGGCCGAGCCCGAGTCGTGATACCACCCCGTCGGAGGTGGCGGGTGGTTCAGTTGCCGTCAGGCCTGAGCGAGTCGCTCAGCTGGTTGTCCGGTGAGGTTGGCGATGAGTTCGAAGTCCTTGTCCACGTGAAGTAGGACCAAGCCGGTCTGCTCTGCCGTGGCGGCGATCAGCAGGTCTGCGACTGACGGCGCTCGATGCTGGCCGGCGGACGCGAGTTGCGACTGGACGACGACAGCGCGGCGCTCGATCGCAGGGGTCGCGTTTTCCACCGGCATCGCGGCGATGGGCGGCTGCTGCACGAGAGACCGGTGCTCGTCTGCGGATCGGGCCGAAAAGCCGACCTCGAGCAGGGTCACGGTGGTGATGTGCACGAGCCCGCGGTTGATGCGGTTCGCCCACTCCTCCCGATCGGGAGCAGTGCTCAGGCGCACCAAGGCCGACTTGTCGATCAGCCAGCGCCGGGAGTCGACGGCCGGCGTCATGACCAGGCCTGGTCCATGATGTCAGGGTCGTCCAGATCGCGGGCCAGGTTCGAGAATCGCTCCAGATCGGCAACGGTCACGGCAACCTCCGAGCGCCCGGCCTCCTGGCTGAGCAGTCGGCGCAGATACTCGCTCCTGGACAGCCCCAGGTCGGCGGCTCGGTGGTCGACAACCGCCAGCACTTCGTCGGGGACATCGCGAATGAGAACGTCACTCATGGCGTTACCTCCTACCTGATATCCGATGATATCAGCGCCGGAACTCGGCGGCGTGTTCTTCGGACCACTGGGCGAAGGTTAGGGCGGGGCGGCCGGTGAGTTGGGGGACTGTGGGGGTTACGGGCTCGGGGTTGTTGATGAGGGAGGCCCAGTAGGTGAGGGCGGAGTCGGCGAGGGTTGGGTCGGCGCCTTGGGCGAGCATGGCCTGGCGGGCGTCCGCGGCTGAGAGCTCCTCGACTCGCATTTCCTTGCCGATGGTGCGCGCGATGGTCTGCACCTGCTCGGCCTGGGTGAGGACCTCGGGGCCGGTCACTTCGTAGGTCTGCCCGATGTGGTGGTCGCTCAGCAGACTGAGTACGGCGACCGCGGCGATGTCACGCTCGTGGATCAGGGAACGCCCGGCCTGCGGCGACGGCAGCCGTACGACGTCGCCACTCCGGAACTGGTCCGCCCACGTCTGCGCGTTCACCGCGAACCCGCCCGGCCGGACGAACGTCCAGTCCTTGCCCGCCTTCCGCAACAGCTCCTCGACATCGCCCCACATGCCACCGGACGCCGCGTTCAACGACGACAGGAATGCCACGCGTTGCGGGAGCTCTGCGACGATCGGCTCCGCTCCCTCGGAGCTGTACGACGGCCACAGGAGGAAGGCGGCGTCCGCGCCGGCCGCGGCACGCCGTACTGCTGATGGGTCGTAGATGTCGCCTTGGACGAGCTCGACGTCCGGCGGGAGATTGGCGGCTTCCGGCGTACGGACCAGGGCCCGGACGTGGACGCCGGCGGCTTGCAGCCCGGCGACGACATGACGGCCGACGCGGCCGGTGGCTCCGGTGACGAGAATGTTGGTCATGTCCACAGCCTTTGACCTCAACGTTGGTTGAGGTCAAGCCGAACTCGGTAGGGTGCCGTCATGGTCGAGTTCGTGGTGCGGGTGGTCGGCGTCATCGTCGCCTTCCTGGTGGCGCCCTTGCTGGTCGGTCAGGCCGAGCACAAGGTGATGGCGCACATGCAGTCGCGGCTCGGCCCGATGTACGCCGGCGCCTTCCACGGCTGGGCGCAGCTGGTCGCGGACGGCGTGAAGTTTGTCCAGAAGGAGAGCGTGGTCCCGGCCGCCGCGGATCGGCGGGTTTTCGAGTGGGCCCCGATCGTCGCGATCCTGCCGTACCTGGCCGCGATCGCCGCGATCCCGCTGGCGCCCGGCATCGTCGGCGCCGACCTCGACTCGGGGCTGTTCTTCGTGCTCGCCGTGATGAGCATCGGCGTTCTCGGCTCGCTGATGGCGGGCTGGGGCAGCGGCAACAAGTACAGCTTGCTCGGCGGGCTGCGGGTCGCCGCCCAGCTGATGAGCTACGAGCTGCCGTTCGTGCTGTCCGCGGCGAGCGTCGCGGTCGCGGCGGGTTCGCTGAGCCTGACCGGGATCGCGGAGGCGTGGAACCCGTGGTGGCTGCTCTGGCAGCTGCCCGGCCTGGTCGTGTTCTTCATCGCCGGCCTGGCCGAGCTCCAGCGGCCGCCGTTCGACATGCCGGTCGCCGACTCCGAGGTGATCTTCGGCCCGTACACCGAGTACACCGGCCTGCGGTTCGCGATGTTCCTGCTCGCCGAGTACGCCGGCATCGTCATCCTGGCCAGCCTCACCACGGTGCTGTTCCTCGGCGGCTGGAGCGGGCCGGGCCCGGACTCGATCGGCTGGATCTGGTCGATCCTGAAGATCGCGTTCGTGTCGGTGGTGGTGATCTGGGTGCGGGTCTCGTTCCCGCGGCTGCGCGCCGACCAGCTCCAGAAGCTGGCCTGGCAGGGCCTCGTGCCGGTGGCGCTGCTCCAGCTCGCGCTCACCGGCATCGGGGTCACCATCTTCTAAGGAGTTGCCAGCGCTTCGGTCGGCGAGAGCCGGGAAGCGCGGATCGCCGGGTAGAGACCGGCAAGCCCGCCGATCACCAGCGTGGCCGCGACGCCGCCGGCCAGCGCCCACAGTGGGATCACCGTGAGCCAGTTCTGGTACGACGCATATCCCGCACTGACTGCAGATCCGAGCAGCGCCCCGCCGACGCCCCCGAGCGCGGACAGCAGCAGCGACTCGGTCAGGAACTGGGTCCGGATCTGACCGCGGGTCGCGCCGAGCGACCGCCGCAAGCCGATCTCCGCCCGGCGTTCCAGCACCGAGATCACCATGATGTTCGCAACGCCGACCCCGCCGACGAGCAGGGCGACCCCACCGAGGCCGAGCAGCAGCCCGGTGAACGCCTCACCCGCGGCCTGCTTGGCGGCCAGCGCGTCCGACGGCCGCGACACCTCGACCTCGTTCGGCGCCTCCGGGTTGGCCGTTGCCCCGAGCACCGACCGGACCGACTCCACCTGCGCGTCGTCCGACCGGGTGTAGATGGTCGTGGGATGCCCGTCGAAGGCGAGCGTGGCGTCCGCGGCCGGCCAGCCCATCAGCGCGGCACTGTCCAGCTCAGGCGCCAGCGCTGCCGGCTCGAGGATGCCGAGCACCGTGAACCACTTGTTGCCGATCAGCACCTGGGTGTCCGGGCTCGCCCTGGTGATGCCGAGCCGCTCAGCGGCGCTCGCCCCGAGCACGGTCGCCGGGTAGCGGCCGGTCGCCGCGTCGAGCCACTTGCCGCTCCGGACAGTCGCGCCGATCGTGTCGAGGAGGTTGGCGCGGGCGGCGTACGCGATGATCCCGTTGGTCTCGACGTCCGGGATCTTGTCGCTGCGGTACACCGGCACGTCGTCGACCCGGCCGACCGCCGACTGCGCGCGGACCGGGCGGATCCGGCCGACCATCGCCTCCGCGGTCAGCGGCAGTTGTGCCTGCTCGCCGGTCAGCCGGGTGCCCGGTGCGACCGTGAGCAGGTTGGTGCCGAGGGCATCGAGTTGGTTGTCCAGCTCGGCCCGCGACGAGGACGAGATGCCGACCACCGCGACCATCGCGGCGATCCCGATCGCGATCCCCAGCGCGGACAGGAAGGCCCGCATCGGCCGGGTGCGCAACCCGACCGCCCCGACCCGGACGACGTCCCGCGGCCAGAGCTTCGCCGGCTTCAATTCGCTCATGCGTGCACCTCCTCGATGATCCGGCCGTCCCGCATCCGAACCTGGCGGGGGAGTGATGCCGCGATGTCGCGGTCGTGCGTGATGATGACGACCGTCGTACCGCTCGCGTGCAGGTCGCGCAGCAACTGCATCACCCCGGCGCCGGACGCCGAGTCCAGCGCCCCGGTCGGCTCGTCGGCCAGCAGTACCGCGGGTTCGCCGGCGACGGCCCGGGCCACGGCGACCCGTTGCCGTTCGCCACCGGAGAGCTCGTGCGGTTCGTGGTCCATCCGGTGGCCGAGGCCGACCCGCTCCAGGGCTGCCGCTGCGCGCTTCCGCCGTACCGACGGTCGGAGTCCGGAGTAGAGGAGTCCGTCGGCGACGTTGTCGAGGGCGCGTACGCCGGAGGCCAGGTGGAACTGCTGGAAGACGAAGCCGATCCGGGTGGCCCGCAGCGCGGACAGACCCGAGTCGGACAGCCGCGCCACGTCGTACTTGTCGATCCGGACGGTGCCGGAGGTCGGCCGGTCCAGCGTGCCGAGGACGTTGAGCATCGTCGACTTGCCCGAACCGGACGGCCCGACGATCGCGACCAGCTCGCCGCGGGCAATCCGCAGGCTGACCCCGCCGAGGGCCGCGACCCCGCCCGAGTACACCTTGGTCACCTCGGTCAGCTCGATCACTTCGGGATCCCCACCACGGTGCCGGCCTTGATCCCGGCGCCGCTGACCTCGACCTGGCCGTTCGCGAACAGGCCGGTCTTGACCGGCAGGTAGCTGGACGCCGTACCGTCGGTGACTTCGAGGCCGAAGCCGCCTTCGCGCAGTGCGACCAGGGCAGCGACCGGGACGGTCAGCACGTTCTTTCGCTCGGAGGCGGTGAACGTGACGTCGACCGACGCCAGCCCCCAGGCGGCCACCGCCTTCTGGTCGTCGACGGCAACGATCACCTCGACCTTGGTCTCCGGGTCCTTGTCCTGGCTCTCGGCCGGGATGATCACCGTCGATACCTTCTCCACCCGGCCCGGCACGACCTTGCCGTCGGGCAGGGTGATGTCGACCTTCGACTTCGGTTTCGCCAACCGCTGGTCCGCGGCGTCGAGCTGAACCGTGACGGCCTTCGTCGTGCCGGTGTAGGTGAGGACGTTCTGGTTCGGCCCGAGCGGCGAGCCCTCCTGTGCCGCGACGCTGTCCACCCGGATGTGGCCCGGTGCGAACAGCACACTGCCGAGCTCGACGACCCCGGTCTCGTCCAGCCCGAGGTCCTCCTGCCACTCCTCCACAGCCTCGGCTGTGGCGTCGGTGTACTCGTCGTCGACGGTGAAGCCGGTGTAGCCCATCGCACTGAGGTTCTGCTCGAGCTGCAGGACGTCCTGCCCTTCGCTGCCATCCAGCAGTCGCCTGTAGGCCGGCAGAGCGCCGTACAGGAGCGTCGTGGGCTTGTTGTCCACGCTGTAGACGGTCTCGCCGCGCTTCAGCTCCTGCCCACTGTCCGGTACGGCGGTGATCGTGCCGGCGGCGCGGTTGACCGCGGCGGACGTCGTACCGAAGCCGAGCTCGCCGTCGGCTGTCTCGGTGTCCTTCAGCGTCTGCTGGGTGACCTTGGTGGTGTTGACGGGGAGTGCGACGGCGGCCTGGTCTGCTGCCTGGCTGGTGTCGCCCCGGTTCACCAGAAAGGCGCTTGCTGCCCCTCCGGCGGCCAGGACGACCACAGCGGTCAGTGCTCGGCGCATCACTTACCCGCCAGGATGCTCTGGCAGGCGTCCTGCGCCTTCTGGAAGTCGGGGTCGTCGGCCACGCCCGGGCCGATCATGATGCCGCGCTGGCCCGGCTTCGGGTCCGGGAACTTCTCCACGCCGTTCTCCCGCATGCAAACGGCGTACTTGCGGCCGTTCTCCTCCTGCTGCGGGTTCGATCCGGCCTGGCCCTGCGGGTTGAGCTCCTTGCACGCCTCCATCGCCTGCTGGACCTTCTCCTGCGTCACGCCGGAGTTCCGGTCGAACTTCAGCATCGGGCCCTTGCCCGGCTCGGGGTCCGGCACGTTCAGGCCCTGCTCGCGCAGGCACTGGGTGAACTTGATCGCCATCTCGTCCCGGCTCAGGCTCGGCGTGTTGCTCGGCGCGGTCGCCTGCGCCTGGGCCCCGGTGCCGGACGCCACCTGGTTGTCGGGCTCCTCCGAGCCGCAGCCGGTCAGCAGTACGACGGCCGCCAGCGCTGCCGCGGCCAGAGTGGTCTTGCGCATCACACATCTCCTCGGTGTCGGTTCTGGCCGCCCAGCCTTCGCCGCGAGCCGTTTCCCTGCCGTTTCCGAGCCCGATAACACGGAGGAAACACGCGCGTCGGGGATCATGGGAGGCGTGCGTGTGCTGGTGGTCGAGGACGAACCGTTGCTGGCGGCAGCGATCGCGGAGTGGTTGCGCGACGACTCCCATGCTGTCGACGTGGCCGGCGACGGCGGCTCCGCGCTGGAACGGCTGACAGTGAACGAGTACGACGTACTCGTGCTGGACCGCGACATCCCGGTCGTCCACGGCGACGAGGTGTGCCGGCGGCTGGTGGAGTCCGGGTCGGCCACGCGGGTGCTGATGCTGACGGCCGCGGCTGCTGTCACGGACCGGGTCTTCGGGCTCGGGCTGGGTGCGGACGACTACCTGACGAAGCCGTTCGCGTTTGCCGAGCTGGCGGCCCGGGTGCTCGCGTTGGGGCGCCGGAGTCGGCCGGCTGATCCGCCCGTCCTGCGTCGTGCCGGGGTGACGCTGGACCCGGCTCGGCACGAGGTGTTCCGGGACGGTCGGTACGTACCACTGTCGAAGAAGGAGTTCGCCGTACTGGCGGAACTGCTGCGAGCCGACGGCGCGACCGTCTCGGCCGAACAACTGCTGGAGAAGGCATGGGACGAGCACGTGGATCCGTTCACCGGGGCGGTCCGGCTGACCATCCTGAAGCTACGGCGGAAGCTGGGGGAGCCGGGGCTGGTGGAGACCGTCACTGGCGTCGGCTACCGCATCCCATGAAGCGGCTGACGCTGCGAGGACGGCTGACCCTGATCTACGGCGGTCTGTTCCTGGTCGCTGGGGTGCTGCTGCTCGGGGTGACGTATGTGCTCTTCAGCAACAACCTCACCGGCGGCTACCGCGTGCTGGTGCAGGGGACGTACGTCAGCACTCCCGGAGCCACGCCGAAGTCGCCGAACCAGTTGTTCGTGCTGAACAAGAACGGCGACTCGCTGGCGGGTGACGCCGCGGAGAAGGTCATCCAGGAGCAGCGGGAACAGGTCCGGCAGGCGGCGATCAAGTCCTTGCTTACCCAGGGCAGCATCGCGCTGGTCGTGGTCGGCGGACTGGCCGCCGGCTTTGGCTGGCTGGTCGCGGGACGCGTGCTGGCGCCCCTGCACCGAGTCACCGACACCGCACGCCGCATCGCCGCGTCACCAGCGGCCCTGCACGAGCGGATCGCGCTACGCGGGCCTGACGACGAGGTGAAGAACCTGGCCGACGCCTTCGACACCATGGTCGAGCGGCTGGACCACTCCTTCGACGGCCAGCGCCGATTCGTCGCCAACGCCTCCCACGAGCTGCGTACGCCGCTCACCCTCGGGCGGGCCCTGGTCGAGGTGGCGATGCACCGCCGTACCGCGTCCGCGGACGTGCAGGAACTCGGCGAGAGCCTGCTCACGATCAACGCCCGGCACGAGCAACTCATCGACGGCCTGCTGATCCTGGCCGACTCCGAGAAACAACTCACCACCGTCTACCCGGTCAACCTCGGCGACATCGTCACCCACGTCGCCGGCCAACTCTCCGCCGAGGCATCATCCGCCGGCGTCGAGCTGATCCGCGGCCCCGGCGACGCCCCTACCCGCGGCGACGCCCTCCTCCTCGAACGCCTCGTCCACAACCTCGTGGAGAACGGCATCCGCCACAACGCGGACCGCCCTGCCTCAGCGGACCGCCTGACCTCAGCGGATCGCCCGACCTCAGCGGACCGGCACGCGACAGCCGACCGCCGGGCCTCAGGGGACCGCCAGGCCATCACAACCGAGCCGCGACCGGACGACCAGGCGGGCGGCGGCGGGACATCATCGAATGTGATGGCGTGGCGGTCCGAGCCGGCGGCCGACCGCTGGGTCCGCGTCGTCAGCAAGACGGTCGGCGACCATGCCGTGGTCACTGTCACCAACACTGGCCCCGACATCCCGCCGTACGAAGTCGAATCCCTCTTCAAACCCTTCTACCGCCTGGGCGCCGAACGCCTGGTAGGCGGCAAAGGCGCCGGCCTGGGCCTCTCGATCGTCCGCTCAGTAGCCGAAGCCCACCACGGAACCGTCACCGCCACCCCCCGCCCAGGCGGCGGGCTGGAAATCACCGTGCGCCTACCTGCCGACCCGGCCTAACCACGACACCGCTCCCGTCCGCCTGACACGAGCAAGGACACCGCTACGCGGCGGCTGCCCTTCGGCCGCCTGCGGCGGCGCCGCGAACTGTGATCCCGGCTGCTGTGCTCGGCGAACAATTGTCGACGGTGGGTGCGTCGGTACGCGGGATCTGCCGCGGTGCCTCCTCCAGGATCAAGCGGGGCCGACGCCGCGTAGAGGACATCGGTACGCGGCGGCTGTTGCCGGTGCCATACGCGGGTGCTGCGAAGTGTCGTACCGACCGCTGTAGTCGGCGAACAAGCTGGCGAGGAGGCGCTCGTCAGGCCGACTCGAGCACGGGGCAGGTTGACCGGCGTCAGCTCGGCCGGATCGCGAGCCGGTGGCGGAGTTGATCCCGGCTGGGGATGCGCGGGCTGCTGTCGGGCGGGGGTGGTTGGAAATAGTGTGTTGTTGCCTGTCGATGGGAGGTGTGGGTGTTCGTGTAGGGGGTGGAAGGACTCTCGTCGGAGGTGGGTATGAATCAGTATTTGCTCAGCATTTATCAGCCGGATGGGCCGGCGCCGGAGCCGGAGTTTCTGGAGCCGGTGATGCGGGAGTTGGGGGCGTTGAACGAGGAGATGCAGGCGGCGGGCGTGTGGGTGTTCGCGGCCGGGTTGCACCCGCCGGAGACTGCGACCGTGCTGAAGGCGTCGGGGGACGAGGTGCTGGTGACCGACGGGCCGTTCACCGAGGGGAAGGAGCATCTGGGCGGGTTCACCGTGATCGAGGTGGAGGACCTGGATGCGGCGCTGAGCTGGGGACGGCGGCTGGCGCAGGTGCTGACGAACCTGTCCATCGAGGTTCGGCCGTTCGTGACGTGACCGTCGACGTCGCGGGGGTGTTCCGGGCCGAGCACGGGCGGGCGGTCGCCGTACTGACGCGTGTGTTCGGCGACCTGGAGATCGCGGAGGACGCGGTCCAGGACGCGTTCGCGGCGGCGGTGGAGAAGTGGCCGGCGAACGGCGTACCGCCGAGTCCGGCCGGCTGGATCATCACCACCGCCCGCAACCGTGCCATCGACCGGCTGCGGCGTGAGTCGGTGCGGGAGGACAAGCACGCCCAGGCGGCGCTGCTGCATGCCGAGGCCGAGCTCGTGGAGGAGGGCGCCGTGCACGACGACCGCCTCCGGCTGATCTTCACCTGCTGCCACCCGGCGCTCGCCCTCAACGTCCGGGTCGCGCTCACCCTGCGGATGCTCGGCGGCCTGACCACGGCCGAGATTGCCCACGCGTTCCTGGTCCCGGAGCCGACGATGGCGCAGCGCCTGGTCCGCGCCAAGGCGAAGATCCGCGCGGCCCGCATCCCGTACCGCGTCCCGTACGAAGCCGACCTCCCCGAACGCGTCCGCGGCGTCCTCGCCGTCGTCTACCTGATCTTCAACGAGGGGTACGCCGCCTCGTCCGGCGAGACCCTCGTCCGCGACGACCTGTGCGCCGAGGCGATCCGCCTTGGCCGCCTCCTCGTCGAGCTCATGCCCGACGAGCCGGAGGCCGTCGGCCTCCTCGCCCTGATGCTCCTCCAAGCCTCCCGCCGTCCCGCCCGAGTCGCTGCGGACGGCTCCCTCGTCCGCCTGTCGGACCAGGACCGCCTGCTGTGGGACCGGTCTTTGATCGCTGAAGGCCACGAGTTGGTACGGCGCTGCCTCCGCCGCAACCAGCCCGGTCCGTACCAGCTCCAGGCGGCGATCAACGCCGTACACACCGACGCCCCGACCGCCGCGGCCACCGACTGGCCCCAGATCCTCCAGCTCTACGACCACCTGCTCACCCTCGATCCCACTCCCGTCGTAGCCCTCAACCGAGCCGTGGCCGTCGCCGAAGTCCACGGCCCCGCCGAAGCCCTCACGTTGATCGAAGACCTCGACCTAGGAGGGCGCTGAATTAGGGCGGGTTCTGGGGTTGGTCGCTGTGTGGGCTGTAGCGCGGATGCTGTCGGGGCGGGTGCGTGTGAAGGCTGGCC
>NZ_JBFAHB010000022.1:61365-106269 GCF_040653975.1 Kribbella sp. NPDC050820 | reverse complement strand
GAGGCGGGACGTCCCACCACGCCACACCCAGCCGACCCTGCAGCGCATCGAGAATCAGCCACCCACGCCAGGCCGGTCGGTGGATCGAGGCTAAACCATCACGGCGGCGCGTCGTTCCGGTCACGCAGCCCGATCGTGCGCCAACCGAGGCACACCTGTAACGCGCACGCGCTGGTAGGGCGTGTCTGGCGATCCATCGCCTACTGCGCTGGATCACCAGACACGCCCTTCGACCCCGATTACGATCTCTTGTCGTGGGCCGGAAGAAGAACGCCGAGGCGACGGCGCAGCGTGAGCGGGACGAGTGGAAGCTCGGGATCGACTGGGCGCGCTGGCTGCTGGCCGGCAACAGTCCGCAGCCGCTGACCATGTACGGCCTGGTCCTCGAGTCCGGTGAGGTCGCCTACGTCAACACCCCGGCGCACTACGCGCGGCTGTACGGCGGCAGTGGTCGCTACACGCACAACAGCGGACTGTTCATCGGCAAGCCGGGTGTCGTGCTCGGGATGATGGCGGCCAACGCGGCGATCAACGCGAGCCGGAAGGCCGCGGCCAAACGGGACATGCAGCTGCTGTGGCGCGACCTGCAGGAAGTCCCGACCGTGGTGACGAACTACCGGATCCTGTGCATGCTGCCGCAGCGTGGCTGGCTGAGCTTCTACTACAGCGCCGTGCAGGAGTTCTACCCCGATCCGGTGAACTGGATGATCACCTTCGGTTTCCAGAACGCGGAGCCGTTGCGGCTGGCCGGCCTGGCGGCACCGACACTGTCCGTGCTGACCGCGTGGTGCGTGCTCGGAAACGACCGCTGGCAAGGCGAACCGGGGATTGCGCCGCTGCTGCAGGCCGCTGCCGAACCACAGTTGCCGCCGGGCGTCGTACCGGGTGAATTGGATACCGGAGAGCCGCGTCGACTCGGTAATCTGGAGCCATGACGAGCCCGTACGAAGACGACGAGCCGCTGCTGCCCGACCAGACCCGCGACGACGACCCGCGGTCGTGGGGCGACAACGACTTCGGTGCCGACGACGACGAGCGCATCCTGCGCGAGGTCCCGCCGCACCACGAATGAGGCAGCTCCGGGGGGTGCACGAGGGGTACGACGGCCAGGTGGCCGGATGGGCCCGGACACCGCGCGAGGTGGGGTTGCTGTGCGGCCGGGAGGAATACCCGTTTCCCGCCGACGCCGTCACCAGTTGGCGGAAGCTCGAGCCTGACATCCAGGCGTACGTGTACTTCGACGGCGACGAGCCGATCGGGTACGGCGAAGTGTGGCTCGACGACGACGAGGACGAGGTCGAACTGGCCCGGATCATCGTGGATCCGGAACGGCGAGGGCAGGGGATCGGGGCCGAGCTGGTCCGCGCCCTGCTGACACCAGCGATCGCGGCCGGGCACCCGGACATTTTCTTGCGGGTGCGGCCGGACAACGCGCCGGCGATCCGGACCTATCTGGGGGTGGGCTTCGTGGACGTCTCCCAGCACGAAATGGACGAGTGGAACGCGGGACAGCCGCTGGCCTACCGCTGGATGCGGTACGCCGGATAGAAAACGTTCGCCTAACCATACGGTGACCCGAGGGGGCTGACAAGCCTCCTCGGCGGCTGCATGCCCGCATCGCCTTCATTCATGGAGCATTTCCCACGTTGACGTTCCCGATCCTGGCGGCCTAGCGTAGATAGCGCTTTCTATCCCTGACTCTGATCGGAGAACCGCCCGTGACCGATCGCCCGGTGGCGCTGTTCGCCCTCGCCGCGGAGCACTGGCCGATGCTGTTTCCGCCGCTCGTCCGGCAGCGGCTCGGCGAGCTCGCCGACATCGACACCGGCCTGGTCGTCGACGACTTCGACGACCCGCGGGTGGCCGGCCGGCTGGACGACCTCGAGGTGCTGATCACCGGCTGGGGCTGCCCGCCGCTGGACGAGGCGTTCCTCGCCAGAGCGCCGAAGCTGCGGGCGGTCCTGCACGCCGCCGGCAGCGTGAAGGCGCACGTCACCACGGGTGTCTGGGAGCGCGGCATCCTGGTCTCGTCGGCCGCCGCCGCGAACGCGATCCCGGTCGCGGAGTACGCGCTCGGCGCGATCCTGCTGGCCGGCAAGGGCGTCTTCGCGCTCCGCGAGCACTACCGCAGCGGGCGATCGTTCACCCTCGCCTACATCCATCCCGACATCGGGAACTACGGTCGCCGGGTCGGCATCATCGGCGCGTCGCGGATCGGCCGGCAGGTGATCGAGCTGCTCCGGCCGTTCGACTTCGAGGTCAGCCTCTACGACCCGTACGCCGACGACGTCGACATCCCGCGGGTGAGCCTGCCGGAGTTGCTGGCGTCCAGCGACATCGTCAGCGTGCACGCGCCGTCGACCGCGGAGACGTACCGGATGATCGACCGGGCCGGACTCGGGCTGCTGCCGGACGGCGCCGTACTGATCAACACCGCTCGGGGCGAGCTGGTCGAGACCGAGGCGCTGGTCGACGAGCTGCGCAGTGGGCGGATCTCCGCCGTGCTCGACGTCACCGATCCCGAACCGTTGCCGCCGGGGTCGGCGCTGTTCGACCTGCCCAACGTCTTCGTCACCCCGCACATCGCGGGGTCGCACGGCAACGAGCTGGCCCGGCTGGGCACCTGCGCGGTGGACGAGCTGGCCCGTCTGGTGGCCGGCCGGCCGTTGCTGCACGAGGTCACGCTGGCCGATCTCGAGCGGGTGGCCTGAGGTGCGCATAGACAACGTTTGCCATCCGGCGACTCCGTTCTTGACAGGCCTATGCGCCGGAGCTATGTTTCCGGCACTGGAAAGCGCTTTCTATCCAATCGAGGGGATCTCGCGATGAGTACCCGATCCAGTCGCAGCCGGCGGTGGGTGACCCTGCGGGGCAGTCTGTGGGTGGGCACCCTGGCACTGCCGGCGGTCGCGTTCTTCCTGGTCTTCAGCTACGCGCCGATGGCGGGCCTGGTGGTCGCCTTCAAGGAGTTCGACATCAGCCGCGGCATCTTCGGCAGCCCGTGGAACGGCCTGGACAACTTCCGCTACTTCTTCAGCTCCGGTGACGCCCAGCGGATCCTGGTCAACACGCTGGTGCTGAACACGCTGTTCCTCGCCGCCACACTCGCGGCCGGCGTGACGCTCGCGATCATGCTGAACGAGATCCGCGGCCGGTACTTCAAGCGGGTCTCCCAGTCGGTGATCTTCTTCCCGTACTTCGTCTCGCCGGTCGTCATCGCGATCATGCTGCAGGTGCTGCTGTCCGGCCCGCAGGGTTCGGGCGGCCTGGTCAACGACGCGTTCACCGGCCTCGGCCTGCCGACGCTGGACTGGTACAGCGAGCCCGGCCCCTGGCCGTGGATCCTCACCGTGGTGAAGGTCTGGCAGCTCGGCGGCTACATGAGCATCATCTTCCTGGCCGCGATCACCTCGATCCCCGAGGAGGTCTACGAGGCCGGCCAGATCGACGGCGCCAGCCGGGCTCAGATGGCGTGGCGGATCACCCTGCCGCTGCTGAAGCCGACTGCCGCGGTGCTGCTGGTGCTCGGCGTCGGCCGGATCTTCTACGGCGACTTCGGCACCATCTACGCGATCATCGGCGACAACGGCACGCTCTTCCCGACCACCGATGTGATCGACACCTACGTGTTCCGGTCGCTGCGCCAGATCGGCGACTTCGGCACCACGGCCGCGGTCGGCCTGTTCCAGTCGGTCGTCGGCTTCGTCCTGGTGACGACCGCGGTGCTGGTCCAGCGCCGCTACTCGAAGGAGACGAGCCTGCTGTGACCACGATGACTTCGAGTGTCGCCAAGGTGACCAGTCGCGCCACGACGCGCAAACGCCGTACCCGGCCCGAGCCCTTCACCATCGTCAGCCTGATCGGGGTCGGACTGTTCATGGTGGTCTGCGTGGTGCCGTTCTGGATGATCGTGTCCGGGTCGTTCACCGACGAGCAGAAGCTCGCCACCACCGGCTACAGCCTGCTGCCCAAGCCGTTCTCGCTGGCGTCGTACGAGCTGATCTTCACCGGCCCGACGGTGCTCAGCGCCTACACCGCGAGCGTCTTCATCACGGTCGTCGGTACGGCGCTCGCCCTCGCCTTCACGTCCGGACTCAGCTGGGTGATCGCCCGCCGGCTGCCGTACGTGAGCCGCCCGCTGGCGGTCTTCGCCTATATCCCGATGCTGTTCACCGGCGGACTGGTCCCGCTCTACCTGCTGGTGACGCAGTACCTGAAGCTGCAGAACACGTACTTCGCGGTCATCCTGCCGTTGCTGATCGCCCCTTTCCTGGTGTTCATCCAGGTCAGCGCGTTCCGCCAGCTGCCCGAGGAGATCATGGAGTCCGCCCGGATCGACGGCGCCGGGGAGATGCAGATCTTCTTCCGGATCGGGCTGCCGCTGTCCAAGCCGATCCTCGCGGTGGTCGGCCTGTTCTACGCCGTGCACTACTGGAACGAGTGGTTCACGGCCCTGCTGTTCATCTCCGAGACGGACAAGTACCCCCTTCCGCTGCTGTTGCAGAACCTCGTCTCGAACGTGTCGTTCTCGCAGATGCTGCCCACCTCGTCGGGGCAGTCCACGCCGGTCTACCAGCTCCGGCTGGCGCTGACGGTCGTCACCATCGGCCCGATCCTGCTCGCCTACCCGTTCGCGCAGCGCTACTTCGTCAAAGGCATCACGTTGGGTGCCACCAAAGGCTGATCCCCAGCCACTCCATCCTTTTTCAGGAGGCATTGTGCCCGCCACGCAACTCTCCCGGCGCGGTTTCCTGGCCGCGGCCGGCGGCCTGTCGATCGGTGCCGTGCTCGGCCTCAGCGGCTGCGGCGACTCGTCCACGTCCGGCTCGTCGTCGTCCGGCGGCGACACCTTGTCGCTGCTGCTGCCCGGTGATGTGCCGAAGGGCTGGGATCCGATCCTGGCCGAGGTGAACAAGAAGCTGAAGAACGACCTCGGCTTCACCATCGCCCCGCAGTTCATCGCCTGGTCGAACTACCAGCAGCAGGCGCTGCTGAAGTTCACCGCCGGCGAGAACTTCGACACCGCGCTGCAGGCGCGCTGGCTGAACATGGTCCAGCTGGTCGGCAGCAAGTCGGTGGTCGCGGTCGACGAGCTGATCGGCAAGTACCCGAACCTGAGCAAGAACCTCGACCCGCAGCTGATCGAGCAGAACAAGTGGTCCGGCAAGCTGTACGGCATCCCGCAGGTCAACTCCGCCGCCCGGTTGCACCACTTCACCATCCGGCAGGACCTGGCCGACAAGCACGGTCTCGGCAACATCACCACGTTCGACCAGCTGGAGAAGTACTGGTACGACGTGAAGCAGAAGGAGAAGCTGACTCCGATCGGCATCACGTCCAACATGCCCGACCTGCTGATCGCGTTCGCGCCCGTCGGCTGGCTGAACCGGCACGACTGGGAGAACCCGCACGTCAGCGTGCAGTTCTTCAGCGGTGGCTCGTTCCCGTTCTACCTGGCCCAGGACGGCAAGACCACCGGGTCGTCCAACCCGATCCCGTTCTGGGAGGCGCCGGGCGTGATGGACGCGCTCCGGACCGTTCGGAAGTACTACCAGGACGGCATCATCAACAAGGACGCGCTGAACGTCGACTCCAACGCGGTCAAGACCCAGTTCGAGTCCGGCCGCATCGCGACCCGGTGGGCGATGACGGACGGGCTGTCGTCGCAGTCGCTCGCGCCGCTGCGTAAGGCCGTCCCGACTGCGCAGCTGGCGAACGTCGTACCGCTGCGGGGTGGCAAGAACGCCAAGCCGAACCAGACCTTCCAGGCCGACAACTTCGTGGTGCTGAACGCGAAGGGCCGCAACAACGAGCGGGCCATGCAGCTCGAGGACTGGGTGTCGATCAAGGAGAACCACGACCTGCTCAGCTACGGCGTCGAGGGCAAGGACTGGAAGCCGGTCGGCACGGACCGGATCGAGCAGCTGTCCGGGTACAGCTTCCCGGGATACGCGCTCTGCTGGCGGCAGCAGCTGGAGAAGAAGGTCAAGGACATCACGCCCACCGAGAACGAGTGGTTCGACTGGGCCCAGGACTACGACAACTTCACCGTCGACCCGTACTCCTCGTTCGTCCCCGACGTGACGCCGGTGAAGCGCGAGGACAGCCAGATCACCGCGGCGATGACGCAGTACGGCAACCCGCTGTGGATCGGCGCGGTCGACGTCGACAAGGGGCTGGACCAGCTGAAGAAGGCCGTGGACAAGGCGGGGCTGAGCAAGCTGCAGGCCGAGATGGCCAAGCAGGCCGACGCGTACCTCAAGGGTCAGTAGGACCGGATCGATGACCGCGCGATCGAAACTGGCGGTCGTCGCCCGGGAGGCCGGCGTCTCGGTGTCCACGGTGTCGAAGGTGCTCCGCGCCTACCCGGACGTCGCGCCGGCCACCCGGGCCCGGGTCCGGGACGTACTGCGGCAACGTGGGTACTCCGGAGATGTGAGCGCGGCCGGTCATCGGCCGGCCGCCTTGGTCGACGTGGTCGTGGCCAGTCCGGCACCGGCCGGTGCGGTGCTGAACTCTTTCGACATGGAGGCACGCCGTACCGGTCTGTCGGTCGTGGTGACGACGGTTATTCCTGATCGGCCGGTGCCGCGGCATTGGCTCGATCAGGTGTCGGCGCGGGGGACTCGGGGTGTCGTGGGGGTGCTGGTCGACTTCACTCAGGCGCAACTCGGGTACCTGGCGACTCACGACGTGCCGCTGGTGCTGATCGCTCCGCCGGGGCGCTCGCCGCGGCACGTGACTACGTTTGCTCTTGGCAACGATCTCGGGGAGACGGCGCGCCGGGCGCTGGCTGAGTTAGTCCCTTCTGGCGACTGAGTCGCGGACGACCACGTGGGTCTTCAGGGTGACCTGGAGGCCCGGCCAGTCCTCGCGCTGGTGGTCCTCGTCGGCGGCGACCTTGGCGGCGATCCGGCCGAGTTCCTCGTACGGGACGTGGACCGACGTCATCCTCGGACGGAGATCCTGCGCCAGCTCGATATCGTCGTACCCGACGATCGAGATGTCGTCCGGGACGCTCAGGCCGGCCTCGGTGACCGCGGCGTAGACGCCGGCGGCCATCACGTCGGTCGCGGCGAACACCGCGGTGAAGTCGCGGCTCCCGGTCAGTTGCTTCTTGGTGAGCTGGTAGCCGGCGGCGCGGGTGAAGACGCCGTGCTCGACCAGGCCGGGATCGAACTCCACGCCGAATGTGCTGAGGGCACGGCGGTAGCCGTCGAGGCGGCCCATGCTCGTGGTGTGCCGCTCCTCGCCGCCCAGGAACAGGATGCGCCGGTGTCCTTGTGCCAGCACGTGGCTGGTGATCGCGTACGCGCCTTCCTCGTTGTCGTAGCCGATCACGGCCGCGGGAACGCCTTTGGCGAGCGGCGGGCGGCCGCAGAGCACGAGCAGGGAGCCCGCAGCCCGCAGCGAATGCGCGAGCTCGGTCATCTGCTCGTCGTAGTCGTCGGCGTCCGCGACTCCACCGATCAGTACGACCGCTCCGGCGCGCTGCTCTCGCATCAGCCGAACGATCGCGAGCTCACGGTCGGGATCGCCCTGGGTGGTGCCGATCAGGCACAGCCAGCCGAGTCGCGCGGCCTCTTGCTCGACGCCGTGCGCGGCCTCGGCGAACGACGGTCCGCGTACGTCGGCCAGCACGAAGGCGATCGTCTTGGTCTGGACGCCGGCCAGCGCTCTCGCGTGAGTGTTGGCGACGTAGTTGAGCTCGCGGATCGAGCGGAGGACGCGCTGACGGGCCGAGCGGGAGACCGGGTAGTTGCCTGCCAGGACGCGGGAAACGGTCGCAGGTGAGACGCCGGCGTGGGTCGCGACATCGCCGAGCGTCGCAGCGGCCTTCCGGCGCGACGACGATGCGCTGTCGTCGGCTGTCCGCGGGGTGCGTGGCATCGATGTCCCCTCCTGAATCGGCGGGCCGAGTCTACGTTCTCCCGGCGTGGAGCCGGGCCGGTTACTGGGTGGTGGCGCCGGGCCGGCTGCCGGGGCTGGCCCGGCTATTGGTGTGGTGCCGGGCCGGTCGAGTCGCGGATGACGAGATGTGTGCCGAGGACGACGTGCTGGTCGAGGGCGTGCTGGTCGCGGTGCAGTGCGAGGCGGATCGCGGTCCGGCCGAGCTCCTCGTGGGGGAGGTGGACCGTGCTCAGTCCTGGTGTCAGGTCGGCCGCCAGCGGGATGTCGTCGTACCCGATCACCGAGACGTCCTCGGGGACGCGACGACCGGCCTCGCGCAGCGCGAGCAGGACGCCGCTGGCGACCACGTCGGTGATCGCGAAGACCGCGGTGAACGGAATGCCTTGGTCGATCAGCGCCTTGGTGTGCTGGTATCCGGACTCGCGGTCGTAGTCACCGGGCAGGACAAGCTCCGGCGCGACCTCGAGACCGCGTGCCTTGTGTGCTCGCGTGTAGCCGTCGAAGCGCGCCTTCGTGGTGGTGTGCTCGGGTACGCCGGTGCCGATGATGGCGATCTGGCGATGACCGAGTGAGATCAGGTAGCTCGTGGCGGCGAACGCGCCGCCCTCGTTGTCGTACTCGACCACTGTCGACGGCACGTCAGCGCCGATCGGTGGGCGGCCGCAGAGCACCAGCCGGGAGCCGGTCCGGTCCAGGGCGTTCGCGAGCTGCGTCATCCGCTCGAGGTTGGACGCCGTACGGACACCACCACCGACCAGTACGACGGCCTCGGCCTGCTGCTCGCGCATCAGCTCGATCAGCTCGAGCTCGCGGTCGGGGTCGCCGTTGTGGGTGCAGACCAGGCAGAGCCGCCCCTCGGCCGTCGTCTGCTGCTCGACGCCTTGGCCGATGTAGGCGAACAACGGGCCGACCAGGTCGCGGATGATGAAGGCGACCGTGCGCGGACCGCCGCCGACGAGGGCGCGGGCCTGTGCGTTCGCGACGTAGTCGAGCTGCTGGACCGCACGCATCACGCGGCCGCGGGTGGTGGCGGCGACCGGGTAGTTGCCGGCGAGCACCCGGGAGACCGTCGTGGCCGAGACGCCGGCGATCGCCGCGACGTCCTTCACTGTGGGGCGATCCCCTGACGACAGTCTGGCCACCGGCTCCGCCCTTCAGAAAGCGCTCACCGAAATTGTGCCACGAAGGACACCGCTAGGCCGCATCGTGCGCGGTACTGATCTGCTCGAATCGCATTGCCTGTTTGACGGAATGGGTCTCCTGGGCGGTCTGGCTCGCTCCCGAGGAGGCCGTGGAAAACGTTGACCTGCAGGGAGCAGGGAGCAGGGAGCAGGGAGCAGGGAGTGGGAGCAGGGAGCTGGGGAGTGGGGAGCTGGGGAGTGGGGAGCTGGGGAGTGGGGAGCTGGGGAGTGGGGAGCTGGGGAGTGGGGAGCTGGGAAGTGGGGGGTGGGGAGTGGTGGGCGGTTGGCGAGCTCAGAGGCTGAGGTTTGGGCGCCCACCCGCTCCCGGCGCCGTCAGGGCCGGCGGGCGAGCTGGTCGCGGATCTCGGTGAGGAGCTGCTGGTCGGTGGTCAGCGGGTCGGGCTCGGGCTCGATCCCGCGGGCGCGGCGCTCGGCGAGCTTGTTCAGCGGCATCACGATCACGAAGTAGATGGCGGCGGCGACGAACAGGAAGTTGAGTATCTCCTGCAGGACCGCACCGATCGAGAACTTCGCGTTGTTGATCGTGAAGGTCAGCACGCCGCTGATGTCGGGCTTGCCGAAGATCGCCGCGATGAGCGGGTTGATCAGGTTGTCCACGATCGCGGTCACGACCTGGCCGAACGCGGCGCCGATGACGACCGCGACCGCGAGGTCGACGACGTTGCCGCGCATGATGAATTCCTTGAAGCCCTTGAGCATGTGGGTATTCCTCCACTGAGCGGGTGATGTTCCCGGTCAACGTAGGGCCACTGCCCTGCCCATGCGAGCGAGCGCACCGCAACACCACGGATCGTGTCCAGTTGTGTCCGGTAAGTGACCGTCAGCTGGTGTCCGGGGTGAGGGCGACGGTGAGTTTGGAGTTGGTGGTGGCTTGGGCCAGGCGGGTCGCGGTTTCGGGGGTGGTCGCGACCACGATCAGCGCGCCGGTGGTCGTCGTACGCGGGGTTGGGAGGGCGACCACGCGGACGGCTCGGGCTAGGAGGTTTGCGGAGTCGGTTGGGGTGCTGGTGGCGGCGTACAGATTGATGTGGTCGCCGACGCGGAGCAGGGCGCTGATGTCGGCGTCGTCGATGCGGAACGGGTAGGCGAGCTCGCCCTTGGGGACGGCGGCCGGGGCCAGGAAGCGGGCGTCGGTGAGTGGTTCGCCGGATCTGACCGGGCTGGTGAGCACGCGGGCGGTCAGGTCGGCGCCGGGTTTGAGGACGCCGTCGGGCACGGCCTCGGGTGGGAGGTCGAGCGTGCGGAGGTCGGCGCCGGTGGGCACAGCTCCGCCGACCAGGTCGCGCGCTGCCGCCAGCACGGCGATGGTCGGCGGGGGTGGTGGGGAGAGGGCGACGAGGCCGAAGTACACAGCTGCCGCGGCGGCCACACCGGCCAGGAGCCGGCGGTGCCACCTGACAGCACGCAACAGTTCACGAAGTGCGAAGGGCTTTCTCATGCCAGAGAAAGTACGAGTTTCCCCGCACCCCACCTGTCAGTTATCCACAGGCGGCTGAGCTCAGGCGGCGCTGGTGTTGGTGGTCGAGGAGGAGGTGGTGCTGGGGGACGGCTTTGAGGAGTCCGAGGTGGAGGAGGTGGTCGTCGAGGGGGTGTCGGACTTGGAGTCGGACTTGGCTGCGACGGTGCCCTTGCCGGAGTTGCGGCTGTCGGTGCGGTAGAAGCCGGAGCCCTTGAAGACGACGCCGACGGCGTTGAAGACCTTGCGCAGGGTGCCCTGGCAGGCGGGGCAGACGGTCAGCGCGTCGTCCGTGAAGCTCTGCCGCACCTCGAGCGCCTCACCACAGTCGGTGCACTGGTACTGGTACGTCGGCACGGTTCGTTCCCTTCAGGCCGTTGGCACTCCTACTACTCGACTGCTAATAATGCGCCAGGACCCCGAAGTATTCCAAGTCGGGCGCGTGTTACCTCAACTCTGCGTGGATGTCCACCGGACGCAGAGCAACGCAAAGTTGTGCGGCACCCCATTTGGGGCGCGGGGCCGGATTCTCTACGGTTGGTCCGTGCGTCGCCTGCTACGAGTCGTCATCATGAGCGGAATCGCCCTCGCCACCGTCCTGTTGGTGATCGCCGGTACCGTCGTTTTCGTCGTCCGCCACTCGTTCCCCACGTACGACGGATCGATCGAGCTGACCGGCCTCGAGGGCGACGTGGAGGTGGTCCGGGACGCCAACGGCATTCCACAAATCTACGCCGACACCCCGAGTGACCTGTTCGCCGCGCAGGGTTACGTGGCTGCGCAGGACCGGTTCTTCGAGATGGACTTCCGCCGGCACGTCACCTCCGGCCGGCTGTCGGAGCTGTTCGGGAAGGACGCGCTGGAGACCGACAAGTTCGTCCGCACCCTCGGCTGGCGCCGGGTCGCGGAGAAGGAGCTCGGCCTGCTGACCCCGTCCACCCGGCAGTACCTGGACGACTACGCCCGCGGCGTGAACGCGTACCTGGACACCCACAGCGGCTCCGGCCTCAGCCTCGAGTACGCCGTCCTGTCGGTTCAGCCCAACGGACCAGAGAACTACCGCCCGGAGCCGTGGACCGCGGCCGACTCGCTGGCCTGGCTGAAGGCGATGGCGTGGGATCTCGGCGGCAACATGGACGAGGAGATCACCCGGACGAAGCTGCTCGCGTCGTTCCCCTCGCGCAACATCGAGAGCCTCTACCCGCCGTACCCGTACGACCGGAACGAGCCGATCATGGCCTCCGGCTCGGTCCGGGACGGCAAGTTCAGCAGCGCGCCGATCGCCTCCGAGGCCCGGCGCGGGATGCTGACGAAGGACCTGCTGAAGTCGCTGGACTCCGTCGACAAGGTCGCCAAGGGCCTCCCGCAGTTGCTCGGCCGCGGTGACGGCATCGGCTCGAACTCGTGGGTCGTCTCCGGCGACCACACCACCACCGGCAAGCCGCTGCTGGCCAACGACCCGCACCTCGGCGCGACCATGCCGGGCATCTGGACCCAGGTCGGCCTGCACTGCAACAACGTCGGCAAGGCCTGCCCGTACGACGTCTCCGGCTTCAGCTTCTCCGGGTTGCCCGGGGTGGTGATCGGCCACAACAACGCGATCTCCTGGGGATTCACCAACCTGGACCCGGACGTCACCGACCTCTACCTCGAGCGCATCGACGGCGACAACGTCCTCTACAACAACAAGTGGCGGGCGATGGCGACCCGCGAGGAGACGTTCAAGGTCGCCGGCCAGGACGAACCGGTCAAGATCACGGTCCGCGAGACCCGGCACGGTCCACTCATCTCCGACGTCGGCGACGACCAGCGCGAGACCGGTGACCTGGCCGCGAAACAGGGCAAGTACGCCACGCCGTACGGCGTCGCGATCCAGTGGACCGCGCTGAACCCAGGTCGCACCGCGGACGCGCTGTTCGCGATGAACCGGGCGCAGAACTGGACCCAGTTCCGATCCGCGGCGCAGCTGTTCCAGGTGCCGTCGCAGAACCTCGTGTACGCCGACACCGAAGGACACATCGGCTACCAGGCGCCCGGCCTGATCCCGATCCGCAAGACCGGGCGCGGCGACTGGCCGGTGCCGGGCTGGGATCCGAAGTATCACTGGACCGGGTACGTCCCGTTCGAGGCGTTACCCACGGAGTTCGATCCCGCGGACGGGATCATCGTGACCGCGAACCAGGCGGTAGTGCCGCGGACGTACACCTACTACCTGACCAACGACTGGGACTACGGGTACCGGTCGCAGCAGATCGTGGACCGGATCAAGACCGCCGGGAAGCTGGACGCGAACGCGATGGCGTCGATCCAGCTCGACACCAAGAACCGGGCCGCCGAGATGCTGGTGCCGTACCTGCTCCAGATCGGCATCGACGACGAGTTCGAGCGCCAGGGCCAGGACACGCTGCGGAACTGGGACTTCACCCAGCCGGCCGACTCCGCGGCGGCGGCGTACTTCAACGTGGTCTGGCGCAACCTGCTCGCGCTGACCTTCCACGACCAGCTGCCCGAGGGCACCTGGCCGGACGGCGGATCGCGCTGGTTCGAGGTGATCCGCACGCTGCTGTCGCAGCCGAACAGCGGCTGGTGGGACGACCTGCGGACCGGGCAGCACGAGAGCCGGGACGACATCCTGCGCGAGGCGATGATCGACGCGCGGCAGGAGATCACCCAGAAGATGGCGCGCGACCCGGCCAACTGGAAGTGGGGTCAGCTGCACAAGCTCACGCTGACCAACCAGACGCTCGGCAAGTCCGGCATCGGGGCGGTGGACAAGCTGTTCAACCGCGGTCCGTACGAGCTGGGCGGCGGCTCCTCGATCGTCAACGCGACCGCGTGGGACGCCTCGAAGGGGTACGGCGTGACCGCGACGCCGTCGATGCGGATGGTCGTGGACCTGTCCGACTTCGACAAGTCCCGGTGGATCAACCTGACCGGTGTGTCCGGGCACGCGTTCTCGTCGAACTACACGGACCAGACGGACCTGTGGGTGCGCGGTGAGACGCTGCCGTGGGCCTACACCAAGGGCGCAGTCGAGGCGGTCCGCGAGCACACGCTCACCTTCACCAAGCCCGAGCCGTAGCAGTCACCAGGCGGGGGAGTTGGCCTCGGCGAACAGCTCCTCCGGCCAGGTCCACAGCGCTCGCTGGGTCAGCAGGATCGAGATCGTCTGGTGGGCCGGAGTGGTCGACCAGAGCGTGCCCAGTCCGCCGGCCCAGCCGTAGCGGTCGGCGCTGACCGAGAGCCCATAGCCCCACCCGGTGTCCGGGCCGAGGAAGTCGGCGGCCGCCGTACGCTGGCCGGCCGTCAGGTGGTCCGTCGTCATCTCTGCGACCGCCGCCGGTGACAGGATGCGGTCGCCGCCGGTCAGCAGCATCTGGGCGAACGCGTGGAAGTCATCCGCCGTCGAGATCAGCCCACCACTCGCGTCGGGGAACGACGGCGGCTGCAGCCACTGGCTCGCCGCCGCGGGGTCGAGCAGGTCGTCGCCGACGTACGCCGTGGTCAGTCGCGTGGGGTCGGGGGCGGTGAAACCCGTGTCCCGCATCCCGAGCGGCTCGAACAGCCGCTCCTGCAGGAACTCCTCCAGCGGCTGCTCTGTGGCTCGTGCGATCAGTACGCCGAGCAAGTGCGAGCCAGTCGAGTACATCCAGCGCTGACCAGGCTGGTACTGCAGCGGCAGCGTCGCGAACCGTCGCATCCACTCGTCCGGCTCGAGCGGAGTGCGCGGCACCGGCGGCCCGAACGTCCGCAGCTCCAGCTCGTCCTCCCGCTGCCGGATGCCCGGGTGGTCCGTCTCACCCAGCCCCTGCCGGAAGGTCAACAGGTCCCGCAGCGTGATCGGCCGTTCCAGCGGGACAACGTCGTCGACCGGCCCGTCCGGACTGCGCAGCACCCGCGTCGCGGCCAGTTCGGGCAGCAGGGTGTCGACCCGTCCGTCCATGGACAGCCGAAGCTCGTCGACCAGGATCATCGCGGCCGCAGCGACGATCGGCTTGGTGAACGAGGCGACCCGGAACAGGCTGTCCCGCTGCATCGGCGGGCCGTCGAAGGCGGTGTTGCCCAGTACCTCGACGCGCGTCTCACCGGCCCGGCTCACCAGCGATACCAATCCCGGGAGGTCGCCGTTGTCGACGTACTGGCTCAGCATCAGCCCAGTCCACCAGCGAACGGGGTGTCCCGCCACTGCCCGACGAACATCCGGATCCCGTCCGCCAGCGCGGGCAGCAAGGGCACCATCGACGTGCACGCGATGACCTGCAGCACCCGTGCCGTGTCCATGACCTGCTGGACCCGCTCGTCCAGCAGCGGGCGCCCCAGCGCAGCCGCAGCCTCGTTGTAGACCTTCCCGAGGTCCGGACCGAACCCGGCCATGTCCCACTCGATCGGACCGAGCGTGGTGTCCTCGAAGTCGGACCACAGCACGCCGTCCGCGGTGGGGATCACGTTGTACGACGGTGCGTCGCCGTGGATCGTCTGGATCGTCGCCGACGGGAAGACCTCCTCGAAGGCGCTCCGACTGGTCAGGAGCGGCTTCAGCACCTCCCACTCGGCTCGTGCCCGGTCCAGGTCCTCCTGCTCGAGCAGACCCGGCACAGCCTCCAGCACGGCGAGCGCCGACGGCACTGCGAGGAGCGGCGTCATCCACGGCAGTTCCTGCGGGTAGTCCGCGAGTACGGCGTGCAGCTCGGCAGCCCGCGCAGTCCCGGCGAGGAAGTCGAGCTCCACGGACTTGTCCTGCTCAACGAACTGCCAGAACGTCATCGAGAACCCGTCCTGCTGCACCGGCTCCAGCGGCACCAGCGGGCTCGGTGTCACGCACGGCTTGCCCTGCGCCACCAGCCACGCGGTCACGTCCACCTCACGCTGCATCCGCCGTACGGCGACCTCCGGCTGCATCAGGGGTTCTGGCAGGGCCAGAGGGACCCGCGCGACCACCGGTGACGGCTTGAGGTGGACCACCACGGAGAACGCGTCGTACAGAACGGTCGGGTCGTCGACAGTCAGGCCCAGGCTCCGTGCGGCTGCCGCGGCAGCTTGCACTGCGTTCTCAGTCATCCGCCGATCTTCTCAGCGCGATCAACCGATTTGGCGTCAGCGCTGCGTGCACCAGGTGGTCGTGCGTGTCGGACGGGAGCTCGTCGACGACCTCTGGGTCGTACACCGCGGCCCAGATCGGAGTACCAGGGCTGACGCGGGCCAGGGCGCGGTCGTACGACCCGCCGCCGCGGCCGAGACGCACACCGTCGCGGGCGACCGCGACCGCTGGGCAGATGACCAGGTCGGCTGTGGCGATAGCGTCCGGGCCAAGGTCGGCAGGTGGCTCCCGCAGGCCGAGCCGGCCGGGTACGAGGTCGGCGGCGCCCGGTGCGACACCCCAACCGAGGTCGTTGTCGGCGTACAGGATCGGCAGCAGCACCTCACGGCCAGTAGCCAGTAGCCAGTCGATCAGCGCCCCGGTCTGCGGCTCCGCGCCCATCGACACGTACAGAGCGATCCGCCGCGCCGCCTGCACCTCAGGCTGCGCCTGAGCAGTCTCCAGCAGGTCGCCCGTGTGCGGACGAGCCCTGCGGGCGCTCAGCAGGTGCTGACGTGCAGCGGCCTTGGACGGGAACACTCCCTGATCGTAAGCACGTGACGCGGATAACACGGTGATTACCCGGCGTCCCCTAGGGTTGGGACATGAGTGAGGCAGGTCTACGACAAGCGCAGGACAAGATGCGCGCGGCCGGCGCTGCCGAGGTCGCGATCCGGGTCTTCACCCACTACTACCGGCTGCTCGAGTCGGGTCAGCAGGGCAAGATCCGCGAGGACGACATCGAGCCGGTGGGGGACTTGCCGCAGCTGGACCATCTCGACGCCGAGCCGGCGGCGATGCGGGCCGCGCTGGCCGAGACCGTGGTGATCAAGCTCAACGGTGGCCTCGGCACGTCGATGGGCGTGACCGGGCCGAAGTCGGCGCTCCCGGTCAAGGACGGGCTGAGCTTCCTCGACATCATCGCCCGCCAGATCCTCAGCACCCGCGCGGAGTACGACGTACCGCTGCCGCTCGTGCTGATGAACTCCTTCCGGACCAAGGAGGAGTCGCTGCAGATCCTGAGCGAGTACGACGGCCTCGCGCTCGACGGCCTCCCGCTCGACTTCCTGCAGAACATGGAGCCCAAGCTGCTCGCCGACGACCTGACGCCGGCCGAATGGCCGCCGGACCCGGAGCTGGCCTGGTGCCCGCCCGGTCACGGCGACCTGTTCACCGCGCTGGTTGCCTCCGGCACCCTGGACGCGCTGCGCGAGCGCGGTTTCCGGCACGCGTTCATCTCGAACGCCGACAACCTCGGCGCCACCCCGGACGCCCGGATCGCCGCCTGGATGGCCGAGCACGACGTGCCGTTCGGGATGGAGGTCTGCCGGCGGACCCGGTCCGACCGCAAGGGCGGGCACGTCGCGGTGCGCAAGTCCGACGGCCGGCTGATCCTGCGGGACAGCGCGCAGGTCGCCGACGAGGACGGCAAGCACTTCCAGGACATCACCCGGCACAAGACGTTCAACACCAACAACCTGTGGATCGACCTGGACCGGCTGGCCGAGCTGATGGCCGGGCACGACGGGATCCTCGGGCTGCCGATCATCGTGAACCGCAAGACCGTCGACCCGGCCGACCCGTCGTCGCCGAAGGTGATCCAGCTGGAGACCGGGATGGGCACCGCGATCGAGACCTTCGAGGGCTCCCAGGCGGTGCTGGTGGACCGCAGCCGGTTCAAGCCGGTGAAGACCACGAACGACCTGCTGGTGCTGCGGTCCGACGTCTACGAGCTGACCGAGGCCGGCGACCTGACCACGACCCACGAGGGTGACGAGCCGTACGTCGACCTGGACCCGGAGTTCTTCAAGATCCTGGCCGACTTCGAGGCCCGGTTCCCGGCCGGGCCGCCGTCGCTGGTCCGGGCCGACCGGCTCGAGGTCCGCGGTGACGTTGCCTTCGGCAAAGAGGTGACGGTGGTCGGTGACGTCGAGATCGCCGCGGCGGAGGGTGAGCGCCGGGAGATCCCGGACGGCGCCGAGCTCGGCGGCTGACGCTCGTACCTGGGGGAGCATGTGGACGACCTGCTGATCCGGCCGCTGGAGCCGTACGACACCGACGAGGCGGCCCGGCTGTGGTGGCGCTCGCGGCACGCAGACCCGGCGCAGCTGCCCGCCGCGATCCACAGCCTCGACCAGGTGGCCACCTGGTTCGCCGACGTACTGCTGCCCGACGCCCAGACGTGGGTCGCGCTCGACGACGGCCGCATCGTCGCAGTCCTCACCCTGGACGGTGACGACCTTGACCAGTTGTACGTCGACCCGGACGCGCACGGACTCGGCATCGGCTCCGCGCTGGTGGACCTCGCCAAGGACCTCCGGCCCGGCGGTCTGGCGCTGTGGACCTTCCAGTCCAACCTCCGGGCGCAGGCCTTCTACCAGGCGCACGGCTTCACCGAGGTACGCCGTACCGACGGCTCCGCGAACGAGGAGCGCGCTCCGGACATCCGGATGACCTGGGGGAACCACCCCGAATCCACCGGCTGAGCCGCGGCGGCCCGCTTGGATTAGGGTCGGGGCGTGAGACGGAGTGTGGATGAACACCTGGAAGTGGTGCTGGGGAGGGTGCGGGCGCTGCCGGCGTTCGAGCAGCCGTTGATGGAGGCTGTCGGGCTGGTGCTCTGCGAGGACGTCGTCTCGGGGCTGAGCCTGCCGGGGTTCGACAACTCCGCGATGGACGGGTACGCCGTCCAGGCTGCCGACCTGGCGGGGGCGACCCAGGACAACCCGGTCACGCTGCCCGTGGTCGGTGAGATCGCGGCCGGCCGGGTCGAGCCGATCGTGGTGACGCCCAGGACGTGCGTGCGGATCATGACCGGCGCACCGATGCCACGTGGCGCCGACAGCGTCGTACCGGTCGAGTGGACCGACGGTGGCACGGCGAATGTGCGCATTGCTCAGCAGCCCGCACTGGGCGCGTCGGTGCGGCGAGCCGGTGAGGACGTGCAGGCGGGGGAGAAGGTGCTGGACGCCGACACCCTGATCGGTCCGCGGCAGGTCGCCTTACTGGCCGCTGTCGGCCGGGCCCGGGTCAAGGCGCGGCCGCGGCCGCGGGTAGTGGTCGTGTCGACCGGAGCTGAGCTGCGTGAGCCGGGCAGCAAGCTGCACGAGGGGCAGATCTACGACTCGAACAGCTACACGCTGGCCGCCGCGGCGCGGGACGCCGGAGCGGTGGTGTACCGCGTCGGGATCGTCGGCGACGACCCGAAGCGCATCATGGACACCCTGTCCGACCAGCTCGTCCGCGCCGACCTGGTGATCACCACCGGTGGCGTCAGCATGGGCGCGTACGACGTGGTCAAGGAGGTCCTCACCAAGACCGGCACAGTCGACTTCCCGCAGGTCGCGATGCAGCCGGGGAAGCCGCAGGGGTTCGGTGTCCTCGGTGAGGAGGAGGTGCCGATCTTCACGCTGCCCGGGAACCCGGTGTCGGCGTACGTGTCCTTCGAGGTGTTCGTCCGGCCAGCGCTGCGCAAGCTGATGGGGCAGATGCCGTACCGCCGACAGCCGGTGCACGGGGTCTCGCTGGACAGCTTCAACTCGCCGGGCGGGAAGCGTCAGTTCGTCCGCGCTGCGGCCACGTCCGGCGACGAGGGCTGGATGGCCAGTACAGTCGGCGGGCACGGCTCACACCTGCTCGGCGGGCTGAGCCGCTCGAACGCGCTGATCGTGGTGCCCGAGGACGTGACGTCGGTCCGGGCCGGTGACCAGGTGGAGCTCATGCTGCTGGACGAGGAGACGGGATGACGGACCCCGGGCGCGAGACCGGTACGACGCCTGCCACCGGACTGACCCACGTCGACGAGACCGGGGCCGCGCGGATGGTGGACGTCTCGGCCAAGTCGGCGGGCAGCCGCCGAGCCGTTGCCAGCGGCAAGGTTTACGTCTCGGCCGAGGTGGTGACTGCGCTGCGCGGCGAGGGTGTGCCCAAGGGGGACGCGCTCGGCGTGGCCCGGATCGCCGGGATCATGGGCGCCAAGCGCACGCCGGACCTGGTTCCGCTCTGCCACCCGATCGCGATCACCGGGGCGAAGGTGGACCTCGAGGTGGCGGACGACGCCGTACTGATCACCGCTGCGGTGAAGACGACGGACCGGACCGGTGTCGAGATGGAGGCGCTGACCGCAGTGGCGGTCGCCGGGCTCGCAGTGATCGACATGGTGAAGGCGATCGACCCGGCCGCGGTGCTGTCCGACGTACGCGTCGAGCTGAAAGAAGGCGGCAAGACCGGGCACTGGGAGCGGCCGTGAGGGCTCTGGTCGTCAGCGTGTCCAACCGCGCCGCCGCCGGTGTCTACACCGACACCACAGGTCCACTGATCGCTTCCCGGCTGGCTGAGTGGGGCTTCGAGGTCTCCGGTCCTGAAGTGGTGCCCGACGGTGCGCCAGTAGGTGATGCGCTGCGCGCAGGTGTCTCGGCGTCGTACGACGTGATCCTCACGACCGGCGGGACCGGGATCTCGCCGACCGACGCGACGCCCGAGGAGACGGCTGCTGTCCTGGACCGCGTCATCCCTGGGATCGCCGAGTCGATTCGCGCGTATGGCGTGGTGAACGGCGTACCGACTGCTGCTCTGTCGCGCGGCCTGGCCGGTGTCGCGGGTACGACGATCATCGTGAACCTGCCCGGGTCGCGTGGCGGGGTGAAGGACGGGCTGGCCGTGCTGGAGCCGTTGCTGCGGCACGCCGTCGACCAGGTCCGCGGTGGCGACCACGTCAGGACGGACACCGACTGATGGCCATCGTCCACTGGCCCGTCGAGCTTCGGCACGGGCAGGTCGGGCTCCGGCCGTTGCGTGCCGGCGACGGCGCCGAGTGGGCCGCCGCACGCCAACGCAACGTCAGCTGGCTGCGTCCGTGGGACGCCACCCAGCCGCCGGGCGCGGAGGACGGCGCACGCACGTTCCGCGCGATGGCACGCGACTGGAACCGGCAGGCCCGCTACGGGCGCATGCTGCCGTTCGTCATTACCTACGGCGGTGCTGCAGGAGCTGGTGGACGGGCGAAGTGGCCGTTGGTCGGGCAGCTCACCGTGTCCGGAATCACCTATGGCTCAGCGCGTTGGGCGAACCTCGGCTACTGGGTCGACGAGCAGTACGCCGGCCGCGGCATCGTGCCGACCGCGGTCGCGATGGCCGCGGACCACTGCTGGTTCACCCTCGGCCTGCATAGGATCGAGGTGGCGATCCGCCCCGAGAACAAGGCGAGTCTGCGGGTCGTGGAGAAGCTCGGCTTCCGGTACGAGGGCGAGCGGCCGCGGTTCCTGCACATCGACGGCGACTGGCGCGACCACCGCATCTTCGCCCTCAACGTCGAGGAAGTCGGGCCCGGTCTCGTATCGCGACTGACCTGACTACGCTGCGTGCTGTTCACACCAGTCACACGAGTTCTCTTGCGACACACCGGCGGACATGCCTCATCTGGCCCTCGCTGGGTCTTAGCGTCGTCGCATGGGGACGACAGGGCTGATCTATGTGGCGATCGTCGCCGCGTGGGCCGCCTACCTCGTCCCGATGATGCTGAAGCGTGGAGACGAGGCCCGGCGCCAGCCGGTGTCATCGGCCGCTGACGCACGGGTGCTTTCGCGCGACCCGTCGCGGCCGCGGTACGTCGTACGCCCGGCTGGTGCCTCGGCTTCGGGGGCTGCCTCGGGTGCTGCTGCCGGCTCGGCTTCGGGTGCGGTCGAGGAGGACCTGCCGCCGCCGGTTCGGCACCGCTACGTCCCGAACCGTGCCCGCCGGGTGGCCGCGATGCGCCGCCGGCGGGTCCTGTCGATCCTGACCCTCTCGCTGTTGTCGGTGACCGCACTGGCCGGCCTGGAGATCCTGCTCTGGTGGACGGTCGCGATCCCGGGCGCGCTGATCGTCGCGTTCGTCGTACTCACCCGGGTGCAGCTACGGCGCCAGGCGCGCGAGCGTGCCCGCATCGCCGCCGAGCGCCGGGCCCGCGCCCAGGCCCGACACGACCGCGGTCCCGCCGGCAAGCCCGCTCCGTCGCCCGACGAGGAGCTGACCATCGAGGTCAAGCTCCCCGCTTCATCGCCCGCGCCCGCCGAAAAGCCCGCCGCGTCCGAGGGCCTGTGGGACCCGGTGCCCGTCACGCTGCCGACGTACGTCATGAAGGAGAAGGCCCCCGACCGCACGGTCCGCACCATCTCCCTCACCGACGACGAGGTCTTCTCCAGCGCCCGTACGACGGACCCCGCCGAGAAGCCCGCCGAACCGGTGGTGACCCCCGTCGAGCCCGAGGTCAAGCGCGCCGTCGGCGACTGAAACCCACTCGACAACCTCGGTTTTAACCAGCGACCATGTGCGTGTTAGAGTTTCGCGGTCGCCAGGGAAACCCGGCGCACCGCTCGGGGCTGTGGCGCAGTTGGTAGCGCGCTTCGTTCGCAACGAAGAGGCCAGGGGTTCGAATCCCCTCAGCTCCACGAAGGCGATAGGCGAGGTGTGTCGCGCAGTTTCTGCGCTGACCGCCTCGCCTTCGTCGTGTTGTGCGGCTGCGCTTCGCTTGCCGCAGGCGGGGGCTCCGCCACCCGCACCCCCTAGCGCCCTCGCTTCGCTCGGCGGCGTCGGTTGGGCGCGGCGGTCGGGTGGCGCCGTCGCTTCGCTCGGCGGCGTCGGTTGGGCGCCGCCCCCGGACGCCGTAGCCGCTACGCCCGCTCCTGCGTCGCGCACTCGCGGCTTGCTGCAACCGCCTCGTACGGGCTCATGCCGGTTGCCTGCCTCGTGTGCCAGAGTGAGGGGGCCTGGATGAGACTTCGATTTGCCTCCGTCTGGTCGGCCGTGTGAAGATTGCGGTCTAGCTCCCCACCGTCCTCCGGGACTGGTGGGGTTTTTCATTTCCTGGGGGATAACGCCTGATGCCCGACCTGCGTGCTGTTGTGGTGATCGACTACCAGAACGTGCACCTCACCGGACACCAACGCTTCGAGAAGACCAAGTACGGGCCGAAGCACGAGGTACTGGTCGATCCACTGTTCTTCGCTCAGCAGTTGCTTCACGTGCGCAATTCACGGCAGCGTCCGGGATATCCACATGCTGTGCTTCGACGGGTGGATGTGTATCGCGGCGAGCCGAGCCCCGATCACGAGCCGAAGGCCTACGCCCGGAATCAGGCACAGAAAGCACACTGGGAACGCGACAAGCGAGTCACGGTGACCCTCCGTCCGCTGAAGTACCGCTACCTGTACGACGGCGACGGAAAGGCGCTCCGCGATCCGGTCACCGGAACCAAGATCCCGTCCGGTCCACCATCGGAGAAGGGCGTCGACGTGCTGTGCGCACTCGCGTTGGTGCGGCACGCACTGCGCGACGATGTCGATCTGGTGATTCTCGCGTCACTGGACAGCGACCTGGTTCCTGCGATCGACGAGGTGCTGGCCCTGCGCGCGGCGAAGGTCGAGACGTTCTCCTGGTACGTGCCCGGCGACAACTCCTACGAGCTGCGACCAAGTGACCGGACGCAATGGATCTGGAACACCCGGCTGACTGAGACGAACTTCCTGAACTGCCTCGACCGTACCCACTACAGCTGACTACCTCACGCGTCGTCACCCGAGGCGCAGCTGTGTCGATCGATGCTTGGCGCAACGAACTTCAGTGGAGAGTGAGTTCGGTCGATGGGGTCAGGCGTTGAGGGCCCTTGTTTGGGCGAGGGCGGGGGGAGGTTTGTAGTTGGTCCAGTAGGACCCAGAGGCGGGATGCGCGGTACTGGGCGCCGTTGGGGATCGGGTCGAATGGGGGAATGCGTGGACCCAGGTCGTAGATTGCGTGGGGTCGAGTCGTGTCCTCGGTTGGTGGGATGTCGGGCCAGCGTTCAGGAGGCTGGGGACCACCTCGGCGGTGCGGACTCGGTGGATGCGGTGGACTGAGCCTTGCCATCGGAATGCGATGAAGTTGGGTGGTTCGGTTGGCCAGCCGCTGACGCCGTACGGGTGGAAGTAGCAGCGTTCGTCGGTGACGAACTGGCGGAACGTGTGTGGGCCGCTGCGACCGGGTTGTTGGTCGTTCACGGCGACGCAGTATGTCCAGCTGTCGGCCACGCTTCGCACGTTGACCACTCCTGCGGTAGGTGTCGAGCTGGTCGAGCCAGAAGCGCTCGCGACCGCGGCAGGCGGACCGCACCGCGACGATGTCGGCCAGAACGTGCCGCCACGGCAGATGGACCACAGGTATCCCATCGATCTCCGCTGGCAGCTGGGTCCTGGCCAGCGCCTCGCTGGTGGGACAGTGTGACCAGAGCGCCGCCGTGGGCTCGAACCGGGGCGCGTAGCTCGCGAGCTGGGCGACCGACGGCAAGAGCCAGCCGCGTTTGGCCTCGAAGACGAGTAGGGCACGATGGCGGCGGCCCACCGCGCGAGACCCCGCCGGGCCGGCGCTTCTTTATCTTGTGCGGTTCCAGGCCCGCGGGAGTCGGCTGGTCAAGATTGGGCTCACCACGCCTGGCCTTGGGCGGCTGGACTCCCATTTGCGGATCGGCTCGGTGCTCGCGTCGTGCAGGTCGTCGAGGCTCGCTTCGACAAGGTCGCCTCAGCTGAGAAGCACATCATCGAACTCTGCGCTGGCCACCGCACCGAGCCGCACGCGTTCATGAGTCACTTCGGGACCAAGGAGACCTTCCGAATGGGTGCACAGGCCCTGATCGGTGATCTCACCACGTACGTCGGGCGTCGCGGTCGCGACCGTACCGATGACTGGCGGCAGCGGGCGATTCAGCGCAGGGGGAGATAGGCGCACTGTGGTTTCTGGCGGCGGTTGAGGATTCGGGGGTACCGTGCGCGGGTGTCGGGGATGGTGTCGAGGCGTGGGCAGGTTGCGCGGGTTCGGCGTACTGCTTTGCGGGCGTTGGGGGACTTTCCGGTTGGTGAGGCGCGGCTGACGTTTGTTGCGCATGGGGAGAACACGACGTTTCGGGTCGACTCGGGTGATGGGCGATTTCTGATGCGGGTCCACCGGCCGAACCGGCATGGGCCGGGAGTTGACTCGCGGATCGCGGTGGGCTCGGAGTTGGACTGGCTGGCTGCGTTGCAGGCGGATACGGAACTGAGTGTGCCGACGCCGATTCGGGCGCGCAGCGGAGAATGGACAGCCGTTGCTGATGGCCGGGTCTGTTCGGTCCTCGGGTGGCAGCGCGGTCGGATGCAGGCGGCACATCCGCGGGCCGTGCACTTCCGGCGGTTGGGTGGCATCCTCGCTCGCCTGCACGATCACGCTTCGGCGTGGGCGCCGCCGTCCGGGTTCGTGCGTATGCGGTGGGACTGGGAGACGTTCTTCGGCAACACCATGGAGTACGGCGGGGTGTCCGCGGCCGGGTGCTGGACTCTGCTGCCGGCGCCGGTGCACGGGCAGTTCGACGAGGTTGCGCGCCGGATGCGTGTTGTCATGGCGGGGCTGGGATCGCAGCCGGACGCGTTCGGGCTGATCCATGCCGACCTGCATTTGGGGAATGCTCTGTTCGACGGCGATGCGGTACGCGTGATCGACTTCGACGACTGCGGATTCGGTTACTGGCTCTACGACCTCGCTGTACCGCTGTGGGAATACCGTGATCGGACTGATTTCGATGCGATCCGTGCGGCGCTTCTCGATGGGTACGGCGAACGTCGCGAATTGCCCGATATCACCTACCTGGACGACTTCATCGCCACTCGATTTGTGGCCTTCGGACTGTGGTTCGCCGGGATGGCTCAGGTCAATCCGGCCTTCGGCGCCGACCTGGACAAGGTGATGGGCTGGATCCAGCGGTCGCTCGATCGAATGTTGTGATGAGAACTTGGGAAGGTAAGGGAATGCGAGCTCTTCTGACGTCTGGTGGGATCAAGAACGACAGCATCCGGGATGCGTTGGTTGATTTGTTGGGGAAACCGATCGAGGAGTCTGACGCGCTCTTCGTTCCCACTGCTATCTATCCGTTCCCTGGTGGAGCCGGGGCGGCGTGGCGGGCGTTGTCTGGTCAGGGGCCTTCGCGGTTGGCTGAGCTGGGCTGGAAGTCGTTGGGGATCTTGGAGCTGTCGGTGCTGCCGAGCATTGACGAGGAGGCTTGGGTGCCGACGGTCCGGGAGGCCGATGCGCTGCTGGTCTGGGGTGGTGACCCGTTGTTCCTCGCCAATTGGATGCGGCGGTCGGGGCTGGCCGATCTCTTGCCGACGTTGCGCTCTGAGGCGGTGTACGTGGGGGTGAGCGCGGGCAGCATCGCGGCTACCGCCACGTTCGTCGAGACGTACGTCGATCCGCCTCGTGGGAACGATGGACCGTTGAAGTCGGAAGAGGTGGTCTTCAGCACGCCCGAGGGCGACATCGACAGGATCCTGGTCACTGGCCAGGGGACCGGACTCGTCGACTTCGGGGTGATCCCGCACCTTGAGCACGAACACCACCCCGACGCTTCGTTTGCCAACGCCGAGAAGTGGGCGGCACGGATTCCTGCCCCGACGTACGCAATCGACGACGACAGCGCGATCAAGGTGGTCGACGGCACCGTCGAGGTCGTCTCCGAAGGCCAGTGGAAACTCTTCCAGCCAGCCAGTTCCTGAGGGCGAGGCTCGGCGCGACCACGGTGTAGTCGAGCATGTGGCAGCCGCGCACGGAGGGTGGGCGTGGGCGGCGACACCAGCAACATGCCGTGGAAGCTAATCTTGACTGGTTCCAGAAAAGGGGGCAGACTTCGGGCGTGCCGTCGGGTGAGGAGCTTCAGGGGTTGTTGCGGGGCGCTGCGTTGCGGGTGACTCGGCCGCGGTTGGCTGTGCTGGGCGCCGTACATGCGCATCCGCATGCCGACACGGACTCGATTATCGGTGCCGTGCGCAACGAACTTCCCGAGGTCTCGCACCAGGCGGTGTACGACTCGCTGCACACGTTGACCGCAGCCGGGCTGGTACGGCGGATTCAGCCGCACGGCCTGGTCGCGCGGTACGAGTCGCGGGTGGGGGACAACCATCATCACGTCGTCTGCCGGTCGTGCGGTGTCATCGCCGATGTCGACTGTGCGGTCGGTCATGCGCCGTGCCTGACCGCGTCCGACGACCACGGGTTCGTCATCGACGAGGCCGAGGTCATCTACTGGGGCCTGTGCTCCGACTGCTCCACCGCACGTAGTTCATGACTTCCTCGAAACGTCCAGTCTGGAAGGGATCCGATGTCTGAGAACCACCCGCCGCTGCCGGCGGAAGCGTCCACGGAGAGCCAGGGCAAGTGCCCGGTCGCGCACACCACCCGGGCGCCGCACCCGACCCAGGGCGGCGGCAACCGGGGCTGGTGGCCGGAGCGGCTCAACCTGAAGATCCTCGCGAAGAACCCGGCCGTGGCGAACCCGCTCGGCGAGGAGTTCGACTACGCGGCCGAGTTCAAGACCCTCGACCTGGCTGCGGTGAAGGCGGACATCGCCGAGGTGCTGACCACGTCCCAGGACTGGTGGCCGGCCGACTTCGGGAACTACGGCCCGTTCATGATCCGGATGGCCTGGCACAGCGCGGGCACGTACCGGATCAGCGACGGCCGCGGTGGCGCCGGCGCGGGCCAGCAGCGGTTCGCGCCGCTGAACAGCTGGCCGGACAACGGCAACCTGGACAAGGCCCGCCGGCTGCTGTGGCCGGTGAAGAAGAAGTACGGCCAGAAGATCTCCTGGGCCGACCTGATGATCCTGACCGGGAACGTCGCGCTGGAGACGATGGGCTTCGAGACCTTCGGGTTCGCCGGCGGCCGCGCGGACGTGTGGGAGCCGGACGAGGATGTGTACTGGGGTCCGGAGACCACGTGGCTGGGTGACGAGCGCTACACCGGCGACCGCGAGCTGGAGAGCCCGCTCGGCGCCGTACAGATGGGTCTCATCTACGTGAACCCGGAAGGCCCGAACGGCAACCCGGACCCGATCGCCGCGGCGCGCGACATCCGCGAGACGTTCGGCCGGATGGCGATGAACGACGAGGAGACCGTCGCGCTGATCGCCGGCGGCCACTCGTTCGGCAAGACCCACGGCGCCGGTCCGGCCGACCACGTCGGGGTGGAGCCGGAGGGTGCGCCGATCGAGGCGCAGGGGCTCGGCTGGAAGAGCACCTACGGCACCGGCAAGGGCAAGGACGCGATCACCAGCGGCCTCGAGGTCACCTGGACCACGACGCCGACCCAGTGGAGCAACGACTTCTTCGAGATCCTGTTCGGCTACGAGTGGGAGCTGACCAAGTCCCCGGCCGGCGCGCACCAGTGGGTGGCGAAGGACTCCGAGGACATCATCCCGGACGCCTACGACGCGGCGAAGAAGCAGAAGCCGACGATGCTGACGACCGATCTGTCGCTGCGCTTCGACCCGATCTACGAGGAGATCTCGCGGCGCTTCAAGGACAACCCGGACCAGTTCGCGGACGCGTTCGCCCGCGCCTGGTTCAAGCTGACCCACCGCGACATGGGTCCGGTCGTGCGTTACCTCGGCTCGGAGGTTCCGAGCGAGACGCTGATCTGGCAGGACCCGCTGCCGGCGGTCGAGGGCGAGCTCATCGACGCCGCCGACATCGACGCCCTGAAGGCTCAGGTCACCGCGTCGGGCCTGTCGGTCGCGCAGCTGGTCTCGACCGCGTGGGCGGCGGCGTCGTCGTTCCGCGGCAGTGACAAGCGCGGCGGCGCGAACGGCGCCCGCATCCGCCTCGAGCCGCAGAGCGGCTGGGAGGTCAACAACCCGGACGAGCTGGCCACCGTGCTGAACACGCTCGAGGGCATCCAGAAGTCCTTCAACGCCGCCGGCGGCAAGCGGGTCTCGCTGGCCGACCTGATCGTGCTCGCCGGTACGGCGGGTGTCGAAGCGGCGGCCAAGAACGCCGGGTACGACGTACAGGTCGGCTTCACGCCGGGCCGCGTGGACGCGTCGCCGGAGCAGACCGATGTCGACTCCTTCGCCGCGCTCGAGCCGGCCGCGGACGGGTTCCGCAACTACTACGCCAAGGGCAACCGGCTGCCGGCCGAGTACCTGCTGCTCGACAAGGCCAACCTGCTCACCCTGAGCGCGCCCGAGCTGACCGTCCTGGTCGGCGGCCTGCGTGTGCTGGGCGCGAACTACGACGGCTCGAAGCTGGGCGTCTTCACCGACACCCCGGGTTCGCTGACCAACGACTTCTTCGTGAACCTTCTCGACCTGGGCACGGAGTGGACCGCGGTCGACGACAGCCAGGAGGTCTTCGAGGCCCGTGACGCGTCGGGTGAGGTCAAGTGGACCGGCACCCGCGCCGACCTGGTCTTCGGCTCCAACTCCGAACTGCGCGCCGTCGCCGAGGTCTACGCCAGCGACGACGCGAAGCAGAAGTTCGCCGAGGACTTCGCCGCCGCCTGGACCAAGGTCATGGAGCTCGACCGCTTCGACCTCCGCTGACCGCCGTACCAGCACACAGGCCGGCTCCCTCACGCCAGAGGGAGCCGGCCTTCTGCTGTCTGAAATCTGTGAGGTATCCTTTCGGATACATCGAGGGTGGTGGATCCATGAGCACAGCGGAGATACTGCGACGCGCTCGGCGGGCGGCGGGCCTGAACCAGGAGGAGCTTGCCCGACGGGCCGGTACGTCGCGCCCGACCTTGTCGGCCTACGAACACGGCAGGAAGTCGCCAACGCTGGAGACAGCGACGCGACTGCTCGGAGAAGCCGGCTTCGAGCTGGACATCCGACCGCGGGTGACCTTCGTCGAGCGTGGAACGTCCCGGGGTCGTGTGATCGTGGTGCCTACGACACTGCCCAGACTCCCGATCCAGGAGGCGCTGGCATCCGTCAAGCTCCCGCTGCATCTGAACTGGTCCGACCCGGGAAGGCAGTTCAACCTGCGGGACCGGGCGCAGCGAGCGCGGGCGTACGAGATCGTCTTGCGCGAAGGCGGCCCTGAAGACATCCTCAAGTACGTCGATGGTGCCCTTCTCATCGACCTGTGGGACGACCTGGTGCTCCCGCGCGCGGTCCGTGCCGCCTGGGCAGAAACGGTTGAGGACGCGATCGTGGCGGCGGCGTGACCGCCGATTCGGCCGATGTCCCAGGCGGTCTGACCCCGTTCCAGCTCGACGTCGCGCAGATGTTCTTCAGTCTGCCGGCCAGCGCCGGGTTCCTGCTCGCCGGAGGCGCAGCGCTGGCAGCCCAGCGCCTCACCAGCCGGCCGACCCGGGATCTCGACTTCTTCACCGGGCCTGGTCGTGGGGACGTTGCGGCGGCCCGAGATGCCTTCGAGGCTGCGGTGCAGGCCCGAGGCTGGACGGTAGATCGGGTGCATGACAGCGACACGTTCTGCCGGATCGTAGTCTGCGGCCCCGAAGATCTGCTGGTCGACCTCGCGCTCGACTCGGCGCCCAACGGGCCATCAAACTGCGAGCGTCGCGGGCCCGACGTTCGGTCTCGAAGACCATGCCGGCCGCAAGGTGATCGCGCTCTTCGATCGAGGCGAGGCCCGGGATTTCGCGGACGTGTACGTCTTGGCGCAGCGGTACGACAAGGACCGCCTGCTGGCCTGGGCCGCCGAGGTGGACGCCGGGTTCAGCCTAGCTGTCTTCGCTGACATGACCGGTGCGGTGTCCCGGTTCGGCGACGACGAACTGCCCGTGAATGCTGAGGAAACCGCTGCGTTGCGGAAGTTCTTTACAGCCTGGGCGGCCGAGCTGCGAACGCCTGAGTCTTAGCTGACAGAAGTCCGACCCTGCGTCCCGCGGAGCCGGTTTTGTCAGATTCGGGTGAGTTTGTCGGGGTTGGTGATGGAGTAGACGCCGGTGATGTGGGGGCCGTCGAGGTCGAGGATCAGGACGGCGAACGGGGAGTCGGCGGTGAAGAGGATGGCTGATGGGTCGCCGTTGATGTTGCGGTAGGCAACGGTTGCGTCGGCGGGGACGTTGGCGGCGACGGTGATCAGCAGGTCGGCGACGATGTCGCGGCCGTGCACAGGGAGCAGGCTGGTGGCGGGGCCCTTGCCGCCGCCGTCGGTCCACAGCGTGACGTCGGGGGCCAGGACGTCGAGCAGGGCTTCGAGGTCGCCGCCGAGGGTCGCTTCGATGAAGCGCTCGGTCGCCTTCTGCTGGACGCGGGCGGTGACTCGGTAGCGGGGGCGCTGGGCGGTGACATGCTCGCGAGCCCGATGGGCGACCTGGCGGATCGCTTCGGGCGTGCGGCCGAGCATGTCGGCGATCTCGGTGTACGGGTAGGCGAACGCCTGGTGCAGGACGAAGACCGCAGGTTCGGCCGGACTCAGGGACTGGTGAGGCGGCGGGGGTGCCGGTCGTCGACGTGCCGGGAGTCGGGGTGTCGGTTGCCGGCCGCCGGGGGCTGTCGCCTAGAGGTGGTCGAGGCCTGGGCGGGCGTGCTGGGCCCACCACATCAGGTCGGCGTGGGCTTGGGTGCGGGTTTGGGGGTGTTTGTGGGTGGTGGCGTCTAGGGCCTTGTTCCAGGCGAGGTCGAGCAGGCCGGCTAGGAGGGCGAGGTTTATGTCGGCTTCGGTGACCTGACCATTCAGGGCTCGGAAGTGGGTGATGAGGGATTCGCGGGTGGGGGTGATGTGGGCGGCGGAGCCGGAGAGGAAGATGGCTAGGTCCAAGGCGGGTGGGCCTTCGGTGGCTAGGGCCCAGTCCAGGAAGACGAGCTCGTCGGGGAGTAAGGCGAGGTTGACGGGCCAGAGGTCGGCATGGAGGAGGGTGGTGCCGCCGCGGCGGAGCGCCGTCGCCAGAGTGGCCGGGTTCGCGTGCAGGGCGAAGACTGCGTCGACGACTGACGGGTCGAGGAGGTCGGCGAAGTGGTCCCAGCCGCGCAGGATGAGGCGGGGCAGTTCGCCGGGTTGGGAGCCTGCGACCTCAGGGGACAGCAGAGTCAGCCGCGTTTCCAACGGGCAGAGGCCGGCAGGAGCGTCCCCAGCGAAGGCACGATGCATACCCACCAGGGCAGTGAGGATGCGATCGCACTCACCCGTGGTGAGCGTGCGTTTCCAGCCCGGTACGGCGTCGCCCAGGTCGCGCATCACGGTGACCGTCGTACCGTCCTCGTCGGAGACGTCGACAATCGCGTGACCGAGGCCCGCCGGCAGCCGGTCGAGGACGCCCGACGACCACAACAGACGCTCGCGATCGACACCGCCAGTGAGCGCAACGGTGAGGTCTGCAGCAGGATCGGCGTACTTGACGACGAGCCGGGTCCCGTCGTCGAGGCGGACGCGTTCGAGGCGCGCGCCGGAGCGGCCGTCGTGGTCGTCGAGGATGGTGCGCTCGACCACTCGTTCGAGGATTGCGCTCATCGCCCGGCTCCCGACCCAGCTGGTACTGCGTGGGACCATGGTGACGCCATCCGCCGGAAGGGGCCATGCCATGCGCTTTCACCATGATCGAGAGCCGGCCGGGGATCTGACGTTCAGTGACGTCTTCCTGGTCCCGAACCGGTCCGCGGTGGCTTCGCGGCTGGACGTGGACCTGTCCACGAGCGACGGCAGCGGGACGTCGATCCCGGTCGTCGCGGCGAACATGACTGCGGTGTCCGGCCGCCGGATGGCCGAGACGATCGCGCGCTGCGGCGGGCTGGCGGTGATCCCGCAGGACATCCCGGTCGATGTGGTCGCCGATGTCGTTGCCTGGATCAAGGAACGGCACACCGTCCACGACACCGCGCTGGTGCTGCCGCCGACCGGGACCGTCGGCGAGGCGCTGAACCTGCTACCGAAGCGCGGTCACAACGCGGTGATCGTGGTCGACGACGGCCGCCCGGTCGGGGTGGTGACCGACGCCGACTGCGCCGGCGTGGACCGCTTCACCCAGTTGGACGGGATCATGTCCCGCGAGCTGCAGACCCTGCCCGCCGGGATCGATCCCGAGCATGCCTTCGACCTGCTGCACGACGGTCGCCACCGGCTCGCGCCCGTGGTCGATGCGGACGGCACCATCGTCGGCATCCTCACCCGGCAGCGGGCGCTGCGGGCGACCCTGTACGACCCGGCCGTCGACGCCAACGGGAAGCTCCGGATCGCCGCCGCGATCGGGATCAACCGCGACGCCGAGCAGAAGGCGAAGGCGCTGCTGGACGTCGGAATCGACGTACTGGTCATCGACACTGCGCATGGTCACCAGGAGCGGATGCTCGAGGTGCTCAAACAGGTCCGCGCCCTCGGGCCCGACGTCCCGATCGTCGCCGGGAACGTGGTCACCGCCGAGGGCGTCAGCGACCTGGTCGCGGCCGGTGCGGACATCATCAAGGTCGGCGTCGGACCGGGTGCGATGTGTACGACGCGGATGCAGACGGCCGTGGGCCGGCCGCAGTTCTCCGCCGTACTGGAGTGTGCCGAGCGGGCGCGTCAGCTCGGCAAGCATGTGTGGGCGGACGGCGGCGTACGGCATCCGCGGGACGTCGCGCTGGCGCTGGCCGCGGGGGCATCGAGTGTGATGATCGGGTCCTGGTTCGCGGGGACGTACGAGTCGCCCGGCGACCCGCATCGCGACAGCGACGGCCGGATCTACAAGGAGAGCTTCGGGATGGCCTCGGCCCGCGCGGTGCGGTCGCGGACGGCTGACGACACCCCGTTCCAGCGGGCCCGGAAGGGCTTCTTCGGCGAGGGCATCTCGACCGCCCGGATGTACCTCGACGCCGAGCGCCCGAGCGTCGAGGACGTGCTCGACTCGATCGTCTCCGGCATCCGGAGCTCGTGCACGTACGTCGGCGCCGGCACCCTCGAGGAGTTCCACCAGCGCGCCGTCGTCGGCATCCAGACCGCCGCCGGCTACACCGAAGGCAAGCCTCTCGACACCAGTTGGTGACAGTGGCGTTTCCGCCGGACGGCGATTTCCGCGCTTCGACGGTTGCGTAAACGACTACAGAGAGTCTCATTCCCGGGGTGACGTCCAGGCCAGAACGGCTTCATTCCCAGGGCGATAGGCAGGCGGTGACGCCCGTGGCACTGTGTAGTCAACGGGGTGGAGGGGAGGACGCCGCAGACACTGTCCGGGGTCGCCGATCTCGCAGGGGGCGTGGGATCGAACGACGCGGGGGGCTCACAGCTAGGCGTCCCACACCGTGGTCGCGGGTGGTGGTGTTCAGTTCGACCGAGGCTTGGGAGGGCGACTCGGGAACTCGGACCCACCACCCGCGACTGCTGTGGCTCAGCCTTCCACGGTGCCGGCGGCCGGTCGGGCGTGGGTCTCGGGTCTGGGTAGCGCCTGTGCCGGAGCCTCCGGCCGGGCGACGACGGCCGACTTGCCCGGCACACGGGCGAGGACCGCCTCGGCCTGATGGTCGATGAGTCCAGTGAAGAGTTGCTGGGCATACCCGAACAGCAGCGCGTACGCGAGCACCTGGGCCTGCGAGTCCAATGCGCTCAGGCCTGGTACGAACTCGCCCCGAATGGCAATCAGGCCTGCGATCGCGGTGACCACCCCGAACGGAACCTTGAGCACGGCAAGCGCGATCGGGACGTGGTACGGCGTTGACGTACCCGTGACCTTCCTGATCGCCAGCGAGGCTGCGATCGCGGCACCGAGGAGTCCGAGCAGGGCGACCACGAGGACGTCGTCGCTGGAGGGCTGTCCGCCGGTCGGGCAGTACTGCGGCCCGTCCGCGTCGGGCTGAAAACACAGCGGTACGGCGGTCGGGTTCATGGCGACCGCGAGTACGAAGAGGCCGACGAAAACACCGAGGATGATCGCGGACAACAAGATCATGTTGCGGAAACTGCGCAGCCGGGAATGTTGCCGGTCTGCAGCGGCGTAACCGATCTCGATCAATTTGCTCAGTAACACCGCCCTGTCCGACTCCGGCGGCATCGTGAGGATCCTTCGCGCATCCCGTCGGCGTAGGTCGTCGCGATGCAGTGAGACCTCGACTCGGCCGACGGCCTCCGGGATCTCTGCCTCGACCTCTTCGGAGCTGTAGTGCGCCGCCAGGATCGCCTCGGCAGCATGCAGGTTCTGGTACGCCGCCTCGATGAGCGTGCCTCGCACCCAGTTCCCGACCCGCGTCGGTATGGGATTGTCGCGATAGGCCGCGTCCTTGGCCCGGCGGATCAACTCTTCGGCGCCGTCGAGCAACTCGTCGACCGTCGTGTCGCCCGACTGCCGTGCGCGGATCGCCCTCAGCTTCGCTTCCAGCACGGTGGCGTTGACGGCGACATTCTGTACCCAGACCCGCTTGCGGAGCTTTTCTCCCTCCCGGAATTTCTCCATGGTTCCCCCCACGGTTCGCACATTCTTTTGTAAATCCCACTTCATGTGAGGGTGACACTGCGTAGCCATCCCGTCCAGAGGGTGGCCGGCCTCGATTGGGTCACGCGGTAATCAGGTGCAGTGCGCCAGTGGGGGTGAGAGAGTCTTGGCGTGGTGGATGCAGCGCGGGTGGAGCCGGTGGGGGCTCTCGAGGTCGCGTGTGACGAGTCCGGGTACGAAGGGGAGAAGCTCGTCGGTGGTGTGACCGACGTGTTCGCGCATGCGAGCGTTTGTATCAGCGAGGCCGACGCGGCCGCCTGTGTCGCCGAGTTGCGGCGGCGGATCCGGTCGCCCGCGACGATGTACAAAGCCACTCATCTGCTCAGGTCCAAGCACCGCGCGGTGTTGCTGTGGCTGCTCGGGGACGACGGTCCGTTGCTCGGCAACGCACGGGTGTTCCTGGTCGACAAGACGTACTTCCTGGCCGATGCGCTCGTCACCTGGCTCGGCGCCCGTCCGGAGCTGACCCGGTTCCTGTACGACGCCTCCCGCCGTACGGCGGAAGCCGAAGCGTTCCTGATCGCGGCCAACGACTTTCTCCGGATCACGCTCCGCGACGAGCAACCCGTCGTCTCGCCGCTCGACCCGCTGCTGCCCGCGATCGTCCGGGCCGTCGAGTACTGGGGCGCCGGCGGCCGGCCGGTCGCGGTCGCGCACGACCGCCAGACCACGTTGTCCCCCGAGCGCGTCCGCACCTTGCGGGCCGCGAACTTCGCCGGCCTCGAGCAGGTGGACTCGTTCACGGACTCACGAGTCCAGGTGGCCGACTTCCTCGCCGGAGTGGCGCGCAAGATCGCCTCCGACCAGCTCAAGGGATCCGACGACGCCGAGGTGAGCGCGCTGCTTCGCCCGTACGTCGATCCCGCGTCGATCTGGATCGACAACGCCAGTTGGTCTCGCCTGACGGGCAGCCCTTGGCAACAACCGAAGTACGGCGGCATAGTCGAGTGATCGATACAGCAGAGTATCGGGAGCCGCTGTCGTGGAAGGGGAGAAGGGCGTCCCGCTGCGGGTTGACGCCGAGACCGCGATCATCCTGCGCGAGGCGTACCACAAGATCGAGGCATTGTTCCGAAGCGACCACTACGGTCTGTACGACTACGTACGCGTGGTGGCCGGCAAGTTCGCACGTGTCGACACGTTCTTCGTCGGCTTCCTGCAGGGCAACAGCCGGGTCCGCTACCCCTATGGGTACGACGACGGCCTGTACGTCGACCCGGACACGCACATCTTCGGGCCGAACGGCCAGACCGCGTGGCTGGTACGGCGCCGGCAGACGTACCGGTTCGCCTACGACAACGGGGCCGCTCTGCATGCCGGCGTACCGATCGGGGATGTGAAGAAGCGGTCGGCGGACGCCGTCACGGTGCCGATCTTCCGGCCGGTGAAGGAAGGTCCGGACCAGTTGTTCGGGATGCTGTCGATGCAGAGCTACGCGGCGAGCACCTACGACGACAACGCGATCCGGGCGTTCGAGTGGTTGTGCGGGGTGGTCGAGCGGGTGCTGACCCGGGAAGGCGAGGACCGGGAGGCGCTGCGCCGGCTGCCGGCCGGCGACGTCGGGCCGAACGTGCTGACGTCCGACCACGTGATGGAGTACCTGGCGCACCGGGTGGCGTCGATCCGGGAGATCGCGGCGGAGGCCCTGAACGAGGCCGAGCCGACCGCGGCGGTGCAGAGCCACCTGTCCCGGATCGTCGACGCCACCGAGCACATCCAGTCCGAGCTGATCGAGATGCTGATGGACACCGACGAGGGTCCGGAGCACCGGTACCTGAGCCTGACCAAGGCTCAGCAGGGGGTCGCCGTACTGCTCGTCGACGGCCTCGACAACGACCAGCTCGCGGCCGAGCTCGGGATCAGCCTCAACACCGTCAAGACCCACCTCAGCGCCATTCTCCGCAAGTACGGGATGGCCAACCGGGCCCAGGTCGCCGACGACGTCCGCAAGTACCTGGCCCGCTGATCCCGCACAGCGAGGTCACGGCCAAGAGTTCGGCCTCCAGCTCCGGACCGGAGCTGGAGGCCGAGCCTTACAACGGTCAGAGCGACGCGAGCGCGTCGTTCCAGGTCTTCGACGGGCGCATGGCCGCGGCGGCCTTGGCCGGGTCGGGCTGGTAGTAGCCGCCGAGGTCGACCGGGTTGCCCTGGACGGCGATCAGCTCGTCGACGATGGCCTGCTCGTTCGTCGCCAGAGTCTCGGCCAGCGGGGCGAACGCCTTGGCCAGCTCGGCGTCGTCGGTCTGCTTGGCCAGCTCCTGGGCCCAGTACAGGGACAGGTAGAAGTGGCTGCCGCGGTTGTCGATCCCGCCCACCCGGCGGGTCGGCGACTTGTCCTCCTCGAGGAACGTCGCGGTGGCCCGGTCGAGGGTGTCGGCGAGGATCTGCGCGCGGGCGTTGCCGGCCGCCTGGGCCAGGTGCTCGAAGCTCGCGGCCAGCGCGAAGAACTCACCCAGGCTGTCCCAGCGCAGGTAGTTCTCCTTGACCAGCTGCTGCACGTGCTTCGGCGCCGAGCCGCCGGCCCCGGTCTCGAACAGGCCGCCGCCGGCCATCAGCGGGACGACCGACAGCATCTTCGCGCTGGTGCCGAGCTCGAGGATCGGGAACAGGTCGGTCAGGTAGTCGCGGAGCACGTTGCCGGTCACCGAGATCGTGTTCTCGCCGCGGCGGATCCGCTCCAGCGACAGCTTGATCGCGTCCACCGGCGCCAGGATGCGCAGATCGAGGCCCTCGGTGTCGTGGTCGAACAGGTACTGCTGGACCTTCGTGATGATCTGAGCGTCGTGCGCCCGGGTCTCGTCCAGCCAGAACACCGCCGGGTCGCCGGTGGCCCGGGCCCGGGTGACGGCCAGCTTGACCCAGTCGCGGATCGGGTCGTCCTTGGTCTGGCAGGCGCGGAAGATGTCACCGGCCGACACGGTCTGCTCCAGGACGACGTTCCCGGTCTCGTCCACGAGCCGGACGGTGCCGGTGGTCTGGATCTCGAACGTCTTGTCGTGCGAGCCGTACTCCTCGGCCTTCTGCGCCATCAGGCCGACGTTCGGCACCGAGCCCATCGTGGCCGGGTCGAACGCGCCGTTCGCGCGGCAGTCGTCGAGGACGACCTGGTAGATGCCGGCGTAGCTGCTGTCCGGCAGTACGGCGAGGGTGTCGTGCTCCTGCCCGTCCGGGCCCCACATGTGGCCGGAGGTGCGGATCATGGCCGGCATCGAGGCGTCCACGATCACGTCGGACGGCACGTGCAGGTTGGTGATCCCCTTGTCGGAGTCGACCATCGCCAGCGCCGGGCCGGCGGCCAGTTCGGCGTCGAAGGAGGCCTTGATCTCGGCGCCCTCCGGCAGCGCGGCGATGCCGTTCAGGATGCCGCCGAGCCCGTCGTTCGGGGTCAGGCCGGCCTTGGCGAGCACCTCGCCGTACTGCGCGAAGGTGTTCGGGAAGAAGGCGCGGACCACGTGGCCGAAGACGATCGGGTCGGAGACCTTCATCATGGTGGCCTTCAGGTGCACCGAGAACAGCACGTCGTCGGCCTTCGCCCGGGCGATCTGGGCGGTCAGGAACTCGCGCAGCGCCGCCACGTGCATGACGGACGCGTCGACGACCTCACCGGCCAGCACCGGGACGGACTCACGCAGTACGGTCGTGGTGCCGTCGTCGCCGACCAGCTCGATCCGCAGCGAGCCGTCGGCCTCGATCACGGTGGACTTCTCGGTGGAGCGGAAGTCGTCCTGGCCCATCGTCGCGACGTTGGTCTTCGACTCGGCGCTCCAGGCGCCCATCCGGTGCGGGTGCGCCTTGGCGTAGTTCTTCACCGAGGCGGGCGCGCGGCGGTCGGAGTTGCCCTCGCGCAGGACCGGGTTCACCGCGGAGCCCTTGACCTTGTCGTACCGGGCGCGGAGGTCGCGCTCCTCGTCGGTCTTCGGCTCGTCCGGGTACGCCGGCAGTGCGTAGCCCTGGCTCTGCAGCTCGGCGATCGCGGCCTTGAGCTGCGGGATCGAGGCGGAGACGTTCGGCAGCTTGATGATGTTCGCGGCCGGCGTCTTGGCCAGGTCGCCGAGCTCGGCCAGCGCGTCCGGGATCCGCTGGCTGTCCTGGAGGTACTCCGGGAAGACGGCGAGGATGCGTCCGGCCAGTGAGATGTCCCGGGTCTCCACCCGGACTCCGGCCTGACCGGCGTACGCCTGGATCACGGGGAGGAACGAGTACGTCGCCAGCGCGGGCGCCTCGTCGGTGTGGGTGTAGATGATCGTCGAGTCAGTCACAGCCCCACCCTAATGGGCGCCCCGCCCGCCACCGCCGCCACGTGGGCAGGCTCACCTTCCGTCGAGGTCGTCCGGGTGCGTGAGCTTGATCCCGGTCGCCGTGGTGACCGCGGTGGTGAAGGTGAGGGTGTCGATGGGGGAGGAGGCGGCGACGGTCGCGCCGGACAGCGAGGTGAGACCGCGGGCGGCGTCCCAGGTGCAGTCGACGAAGACCGCGCCCGCTGCCTTGACCTGGGAGAACTCGGCGCCGGTGAAGTCGCAGCCGCGGAAGACTGTGCCGCTCAGGTCGGCGGAGACGAAGTCGGCGTTCTGCAGCCGGCAGTCGGTGAGCTCGACCTTGACGAACTTCGCGAACCGGAACGAGCCGAAGTCCAGCACGCTGTCACGGATCGTGGCGTGCTGGAGGCTCATCCCCGGTCCGGCGAACCCGGTCAGCCGGGACGAGGTGATCGCCAGCCGGGTGACCGCAGCGTCCGCCCAGCGGGCGTTCGCGACATCGCACTGGGTCAGCTCGGAGTCGACCAGGATCAGCTTGTCCAGGTCCGACCCGGCGAGCTTGACCCGGGTCAGCCGGCAGCCGCTGAGCTCGACGTGCTCGGCGGCCACATCGCTCAGATCCACATCCTCCAGCGCGAGATCGAGCAGCCGGGTCTCGTCGTCGATGTCGTCCTGGGTGAGCGACGCCGGGTCGAGTTGGGCGCGCAACCGGGGTGCGGCGATCTTCATGACGCCGACCGTAGCCAGCGCCGCCGACAGTTCACTGCGACCGGAGGTAGTGCGCGGCGGCGCCGATCAGGGCCGAGTGCTCGGTGTCCTCGGTCGCCGCGACCTCGAAATCGAACACCTCGCGGACGATGTCGAACGCCCCGGAGATCGAGCCGCCCAGCACCACCTTCGTCACCCCGAACCGCTCCAGCCAAGGCGTCAAAGCAGCAGCCAGTACGCCGAAGGCCTCGAGCAGCACGTCACGCGCGTCCTCCGCGCCGCCCCGAGCCCGGTCGGCGATCTCCTTCACCCCGATCTCCGGCTCCTCCCGGCCGGTCCGGGCGAAGTAGGCGCGCAGGATCGCCCGGGCGGAGATCGAGTCCTCCAGCGGGCGGCCGGCGTACGACGTCTTGTAGAGCTCACCGCCCGGCGGCACGGTCGCGCCCTCGCGGACCACGTGGCCGTCGGCGAGGAACGCCGTACCGATGCCGGTGCCGATGGTGACGCCGACGCAGCGAGCCAGGCCGCGGACCTCGCCGGCCGTCCACTCGCCGACCGCGAACGCCTCGGCGTCGTTCATGAACAGGATCTGGTCGAGGTCCAGCAGGTCGCGGAGGCGGTCGCCGACGTTGTAGCCGTAGAGGTTGTCGAACTTGCCCTGGCCGCGGTACCAGGCGACGCCGGTCGCGAAGTCGAACGGACCCGGCAGCGCGACCGCGAGACCGTTTGCCAACGGCAACTTCCGGGCCGCCGTGGCCAGCTGGTCCATGACCACCTCGGCCGCCTTCTGCGACTCCAGATCGGCCCGCTCCACCACGTTCACGGCCCAGGTGTCCGCCGTCACGACCGCTGCCGTCACGTGGCTGCCCCCGACCTCCAGCACCGGTACGTCCATCCGGTCATCATCTCAGGTGCGGGCCTCAGGCAAACTTCACTGGCCCGGTCTGCCTGGTCCACCCCGGCGCCCCCGGCGCGGAACTCGTGGTCTTCCCGGATGCCGTTCTGCGGTTCGCGTGCGGATAATTCTCATGTGCAGGAGTTAACGGTCGAGGGCCTGCGGGTCGCCTACCACCGCCACGGCACCGGTCCGGTGTGCGTGGTGATCCCGGGCGGCCCGGGCTTCGACTGGCGGTACGTGCGGCTGCCGATGCTCGAGGAACACCTGACGACGGTGTACGTCGAGCCGCCGGGCAGCGGTCACTCGGACCTGCTCCCCGGAGGCGACTACGCGATCGGGCGGTACGCATCCTTCGTCGACCGGCTCGTCTCGCACCTCGGCTCCGAGCAGGTGTTTCTGCTCGGCCACTCGCATGGTGCCTTCATCGCCCTGCAGGCCGCGCTGGACTTTCCCGATCGGCTGGCCGGGATCATGGTGTACGGCGGGGCCGCGTTCTACGGACCCGAGCTTTTCGAGCAGGCGTACCGCAACATCGAGGCGTTCGTCGCCGGCCGTCCGGCGGGGGATCCGCTGTCGGCCCAGATCGTCCAGGCCTGGCACGACGATCCGCCGGGACGTGAGGAGCACCTGGCCGCTTTTCTGCGGTTGTTGCCGATGTACTTCCACGACCGGGAGGCGGTGCACCGGCTCACCGACTGGGTGGACACGATCGACATCACGATGGATCCGGACCGGCAGGAGGAGCGCTGGGACATCCGCGAGCGGCTCGGCGAGGTCGCCGTACCGACGCTGGTGCTGGTGGGGGCGGCGGACTTCATCACGCCGGAGAACTCGGCGCGTGAACTGGCGGACGGGATCCCGAGGGCTGAGCTGGTCGTGTTCGCTTCCAGCGGGCACTTCACCCATCTGGAGGAGCCGGATGCGTTCCGGGACGCCGTACTACGCTTCGTCGTAGCCCACTGAAGACAGGACTGGACTTGCCCGCCGAGAGCAGTACGACGTCCGTGGTCGCGGCGCTGAGTGTCGTGGTCGCGATGGCCGGGCATGTTCTCGCAGGTGGCGGGTCGGTTCCGCTCGGGGTGGTTCCGCCGCTGCTGGCGTTGATGGGCGTCTGCTGGCTGCTCGGTGAGTATCTGGCCGGCGAACGCGTGCTGACTGCGCTGGTTCTGACCGGTGTGCAGCTCTTCGTCCACGTGACGCTGGATGCGTCCCATGCTGGGCACGCGGGGATGCATCGGGGGATCAGCGGCAGTCTGTTCATGACTGCCACCCACCTAGCCGCGCTGATGGCTGGGGTTCTGGCTGTCAGCCAGGCTCGTCGCTGGGTCCATCGCGTCGTACGCATCTTCGCGCGTCTCCTGCCGCGGCTCCCTGCTCTGGTCACGGTACGGCGGTCTGCCGCCGTGGCGACTGTTGTCTTGACGGCACCTCGGCTGCTCCAGCGCTGGCTGACGGCGAACGTCTCCCGGCGTGGACCGCCGGTCACACAAGACCTCCCGCTTCCGTTCTGACCCGGCGCCGTCGTACGCCGGGAGCACTCGTGTGACCGCGAAAGGTCCCTTCATGTCCAAGAGGTTCGTCCTGCGTGCCGCCGCGATCGTCGCGGCCTCCACGCTTGTCCTGGCCGGCGCCGCCACCTCGGCGTCGGCCCATGTCACGGTGTCGTCGCCGGACGCCAAGCCCGGCGGGTACGCCAAGCTGGTCTTCCGGGTCCCGACCGAGTCCGACGACACCAGCACGACCAAGCTCGTCGTCTCCCTGCCCAAGGACCGCCCGTTCGCGCACGTCGGCGCGCAGGTGAAGGACGGGTGGAAGGTCGAGAAGAAGACCGAGAAGTTGCCGACGCCGGTCAAGGTCGGGGACGTGACGCTGTCCGAGGCGGTCACCACCGTCACCTGGACCGCCACCGCCGCCGGCATCCCGCCGAACGACTTCGACGAGTTCGCGCTGTCCGTCGGACGGCTGCCCGAAGGCGTCGACTCGCTGACCTTCCCGGCCGACCAGACCTACAGCGACGGCGAGGTCGTCAAATGGGCCGACGGCGCTGAAGCCGAGCGCCCCGCCCCCACGCTCAAGCTGGCCGCCGCGACCACGCCGGTCGCTGCGACGACCTCGTCGGACCCGGTCGATCCGGTGGCCCGTTGGCTTGGCGGCGTCGGTCTGCTCGTCGGTCTGCTCGGTCTGGCCTTCGGCCTGGCGTTCGGCTTGCGGTCGCGGAAGGCCGCACAGGCTGGTACGGCGGACGCCGGAAAGGCACAGTCGTAATCGTGCGCCGGTTGATTGCAGTCCTTGTCGCGTCGCTGCTAGCCCTGGTGGTCTCCACCGGGGTGGCGGCGGCGCACGCCAAGCTCGAGTCGATCACCCCGGCCGACGGCTCGTCGATGGCGGCGCCGCCGACCCAGGTGGTACTGACGTTCAGCGAACCGATCGGCAGCAACGGCGCCCAGGTCCAGGTGAAGTCGCCCAGCGGCAAGAACGTCGCCTCCGGAGACGTACAGGTGATCGACAACAAGGTGACCCAGCCGGTCGGCGCGATGATCGAGGCCGGCCGCTACCAGGTCGACGCCCGCGTCGTTTCCGCCGACGGCCACCCGGTCACGGTCACCGCATCCTTCACCGTGACCCACGCCGGCCACCCACCGGAGCAACCGGCCGGCCCCACGCCGGCTGCCGGCGACAACAACTCGAACACAGTCACCATCGTCGCCATGTTCCTGGTCATGCTGGTCGTCGTCGCCCTGGCGGTAGTCATCGTCCGCCGCCGCCCGGCCTCCCAATGACCCGTCCCCACAGCCGCCGCCCGCTCTTGATCACGGCCATCCTCACCGCAGGCGTCGTCGTACTCGTCGTCGCCCTGATCGCCGCCGGCGGCGCTCCCCAACCCCCACCCCCCGGCCTGCTCACCGCCGGCCAACCCACCTCCTGGGCAGTCCCCCTCCTACGCTTCATCGCCGACATCTCCGCCATCACCACAGCCGGCGCCCTCCTAACCACCACCCTCTTGCTACCAGCAACCACCCCAAACCCAGCTGCCGGCGGGGAGCTTGGGTCGCAGGGGTTGCGGGCGTGTCAGGATGCGGCTGTTGCGGCGGGCGTCTGGGCAGTCGCGAGCATCGGTGGTCTGCTCACCTCCGCGGCGGTGATCCTCGGCATCCCGGTGTCCCACCTAGCCGATCACGCGTCCGCAGCGGGGGAGGTCGACCAGGTCCGGGCCCTCGCCGTGTCCGTCGTACTGACGGCAATCCTCGCAGTGATCCTCAGCGGCTGCCGGACGCAACGAGGAGCCCACTTCGCCTTGCTCCTCACCGCACTCGCCCTCATCCCACCGCTACTCACCGGCCACGGCGCGATCGAACGCACCACCTTCTGGTCGGTCCTCGCGACCACGTCCCTGGTCATCCACGTATTCGCGGCCACCGCGTGGATCGGCGGCCTAGGCGGCGTACTGCGCTACGCCCGCGAGCGAACCGCAGTCGAACGCTTCAGCCGCCTAGCCCTGATCTGCGCGATCACCATCGGAACCACCGGCCTCCTGACCGCCGAAATCCACCTAGGCGGCCGCGAAGACGGCTGGGCCCTGATCACCCAATGGGTGACAACCGGGTACGGCGCCCTCGTCCTCGCCAAAGCCATCGCCTTCGCCATCCTCGTCACGGTCGGCTGGTGGCACCGCCGCACAACCCTCCCCGACCTAGCCACCGGCAACCCCACCGCCTTCCGCCGCCTGGCCCTAGCAGAACTCCTAATCATGTCCGCCACCATCGGCCTAGCAGTAGCCCTATCCCGCACCCCCTGACTACCCCCCGCTCCGCGACGCCCACCCTGTCGTCCATCTCCGACGGCGCGAACTGTCTCCGCCATCGACCGCCTCGGCGCCAGCCTCCTGGGACAGCACGCCGCCCACCAAACACCGCCGCGCGACACCCGCCTGCCGACTGCCTCCGGGCGTGTTAGGCGCCTTGGCGTTTGCGGCACTGTCTCCGGCATCGGCCGTCTGGGCGCCGGGTGCTGGGTAGGTTGCGGGTCGCTTGGAGCACTCCGCCTCGCGGCGGTCGTCCTGTCGGCCGCCTTGGGCCGAGCCGGGGAGCGCACCCCCCGCTCCGGCCACGCCGCAGTACGACCGGAGGTGGTTCGTCGAGTTGTGGATTTCTGTTGTAGATCCGCTCGGAGAAGAACCGAAATCGACGACTCGGCAACCTCGCCGATCGGTCACCGCG